>JAKDMK010000048.1 GCA_030452365.1 Nitrococcus sp. | reverse complement strand
TCCATGGCCTGCCCACTGCTGCGCCTTTTGGTGTGAACTTAGCAGATATTGTGTAAACCGAGGAGAGTGAACGATGGCCGTTTCCAAAGAGGATATTCTGGAGACTATCAGTAACATGACTGTAATGGAGGTCGTTGATCTCATTGAAGCCATGGAAGAGAAGTTCGGCGTAACCGCCGCGGCTGCCGTGGCCGCTGCACCGGCAGCCGGGGCCGCAACCGCGGAGGCCGCCGAGGAGCAGACGGAGTTCGATGTCATCCTGAGTAGCTTCGGCGCCAACAAGATCGCTGTCATCAAGGCGGCTCGCGCCCTCATCGGCCTCGGACTTAAGGAGGCGAAGGAACTTGTGGAGAGTGCTCCGGTTCCAATAAAGGAGGGCGCTTCCAAAGAGGAAGCCAGCGAGATCAAAGCAAAACTGGAAGAGGCGGGTGCGAGCGTCGAGCTCAAGTAAGGCCCGGCAGCGAAACGCAAAGAGCGCGAGCACCGAGGAGCAGGCTGGTGGCCATCGAGCTGCCGGCCTTTTCCCATTTGTACCGGGCCTGTTGACATTTACCACGGCGGCGTCGTGGTAAATGTCAACAGACCCTAGAATCGGGAGGCGGATTGCTATTCCCCAATGCTTTGATTACCCCCACGCAATCAGACTGATGAGGAACTTCGATGGATTACTCGTTCACCGAAAAGAAGCGTATCCGCAAGGATTTCGGCAAGCAGTCAAAGATCCTGGATGTTCCGTACCTTCTCGCTACCCAGATCGAGTCATATCGTGAGTTCCTGCAGCTCGGCAAACGTGCTGAGGATCGCGCGGAAATCGGCTTGCATATGGCTTTCAAGTCGGTATTTCCAATTTCCAGCTACTCCGGCAGTGCGGTGCTGGAATATGTGAGCTATCGCATTGGTGAACCGCCGTTTGATGTCAAGGAGTGCCAGCTGCGCGGCCAGACCTATGCGGCGCCGCTGCGAGTACGCGTGCGCCTGGTGATCTATGACAAGGACGCGAGCACCGTCAAGGACATCAAGGAACAAGAAGTCTACATGGGCGAGCTGCCGCTCATGACCCGCAACGGTACATTTATTGTCAATGGTACTGAGCGGGTCATAGTCTCGCAATTGCATCGCTCGCCTGGTGTGTTCTTCGATCATGACAAAGGTAAGACCCATTCCTCGAAGAAGCTGCTGTTCTCTGCCCGCGTCATTCCCTACCGAGGCTCGTGGCTCGATTTCGAGTTCGATCCCAAAGACGCGATATTCGTGCGTATCGACCGCCGACGCAAGCTACCGGCGACCATATTGCTACGTGCGCTTGGCTATGACAACGAGCAGATCCTGGATCAGTTCTTCGAGAAAAACACTTTTCATTTAGCGAAAGACAAGATTGTTCTCGAGCTCATACCAGAGCGCTTGCGCGGGGAGACGGCTTCTTTCGATATCTATGTCAATAACGATCTCTTGGTTGAGAGCGGCCAACGGATTACCGCACGTCATATCCGGCAGATGGAGCAAGGCGGACTGGCCGAGCTCGATGTCTCTGATGACTATCTCACGGGCAAGGTTCTGGCGCACGACGTCGTGGACAAGAGTAGCGGCGAGATTCTTGCGACCGCCAATACCGAATTGACTGGTGAGTTAGTTCAGGCGATGCGCGATGCCCGCATCGAGCGCGTTGACACGCTTTATGTCAACGATCTCGATCGTGGCGCGTATATCTCCACCACGTTGCGCGGTGATCCGACGACTACACAGCTCGAGGCCTTGGTCGAGATATATCGCATGATGCGACCCGGTGAGCCCCCGACCCGGGACGCGGCGGAGAACCTGTTTCGGCATCTGTTCTTCAGTGAAGACCGCTACGATCTCTCACCGGTTGGGCGCATGAAGTTCAATCTGCGTGTCGGGCGCGCGGAGGTCATTGGCTCGGGTACGCTCAGCAACGAGGACATCCTCGATGTCCTGCGCGAGCTAATCAATATCCGCAACGGCAAGGGTCAGGTGGATGACATCGATCACCTTGGCAACCGGCGCGCGCGCTGCGTAGGGGAAATGGCGGAGAATGTCTTTCGCGTGGGTCTGGTGCGCGTGGAGCGTGCGGTGCGCGAGCGCCTGAGCCTCGCCGAGAGTGAGGGCCTGATCCCGCAGGAGCTGATCAACGCCAAGCCCGTGGCGGCGGCGATCAAGGAGTTTTTCGGCTCCAGTCAGCTTTCCCAGTTTATGGATCAGAATAACCCGCTCTCCGAGGTTACCCACAAGCGGCGGGTATCCGCGCTCGGTCCCGGCGGTCTGACCCGGGAGCGGGCCGGGTTTGAGGTGCGCGACGTTCATCCAACGCACTACGGGCGCGTCTGCCCAATCGAAACCCCGGAAGGGCCGAACATTGGCCTTATCAATTCATTGGCGGTGTATGCCCGCACCAACCGCTATGGCTTCCTGGAGACGCCCTATCGCAAGGTGATAGATGGCCAAGTAACCAACGAGGTGGAGTACCTCTCTGCCATCGAGGAGGGTCGCTTCGTAATCGCGCAGGCAAACGCACGGGTGAGCGAAGGCGGCCGGTTGCTGGACGATCTGATCTCGTGCCGCTTTCAGAACGAGTTCGGCATGGTGACCCCGGAGCGCGTTCAGTACATGGACGTCGCCCCCAAGCAGATCGTCTCGGTAGCGGCGTCGCTGATCCCTTTCCTGGAACACGACGATGCCAACCGGGCGCTCATGGGCTCGAACATGCAGCGTCAGGCGGTGCCGACGTTGTGCGCGGAAAAACCTCTGGTCGGTACCGGGATGGAGCGCGCGGTGGCGATCGACTCGGGTGTCACCGTAATCGCCGATCGCGGCGGCGTCGTGGAGCAAGTTGATGCCGCGCGTATCGTGGTCCGGGTCAACGATGATGAGACGGTGCCGGGCGAGCCCGGTGTGGATATCTACAACCTGACTAAGTACACCCGTTCCAACCAGAACACCTGCATCAATCAGCGCCCCCTGGTGCGGCCGGGCGAGCAGGTGGCGCAGGGAGACGTACTGGCCGATGGTCCATCCACGGATATGGGTGAGCTTGCCCTAGGCCAAAACATGCTCGTCGCCTTCATGCCATGGAACGGCTACAACTTCGAGGATTCCATCTTGATCTCGGAGCGCGTAGTGCAGGAGGATCGCTATACCACGATCCACATCGAGGAGCTTACCTGTGTTGCCCGGGATACCAAGCTGGGACCCGAAGAGGTAACGGCGGATATTCCGAACGTCGGTGAGAGTGCGCTGTCCAAACTGGATGAATCAGGCATCGTCTATATCGGCGCCGAGGTCAAGGCGGGCGACATCCTCGTGGGCAAGGTGACCCCGAAAGGCGAGACCCAGCTAACTCCGGAGGAGAAGCTACTGCGCGCCATCTTCGGTGAGAAGGCCTCTGACGTGAAGGACACCTCGTTGCGCGTGTCGACCGGAATGGATGGCACCGTAATCGACGTTCAGGTGTTCACTCGCGACGGGGTGAAGAAGGATCAGCGGGCCTTAGACATCGAGGCCGGGCAATTGGCCGATGTGCGCAAGGATCTAAAGGACCAGTATCGAATTTTTGAGGATGATGCGTTTGCCCGGCTCGAGCGCCTGTTGGAGGGCAAGATCGCCGCAGGTGGCCCCAGTGGCTTGCGCAGCGGAATCGAGGTGAGCCGAGATTATCTCGCTGGTGTCGAGCGCGAGCGCTGGTTTGAAATTCGCATGCGCGACGAGGAGGTCAATCAGCAGCTCGAGACAGTGCAATCGCAGCTCAAGGCGCAGCGTGACGTCTTCGATAGCCGCTACGACAAGAAGAAGGCCAAGATCACGGCGGGCGACGATCTGGCCCCGGGTGTACTGAAGATGGTCAAGGTCTATCTGGCGGTTAAGCGTCGCGTGCAGCCGGGTGACAAGATGGCGGGTCGCCATGGCAATAAAGGCGTGATTTCGACCATCGTCCCGATGGAAGACATGCCCTACCTGGAGGATGGCACGCCGGTCGATATTGTGCTCAATCCCCTTGGAGTGCCTTCACGTATGAACGTCGGGCAGGTGCTGGAAACGCATCTGGGCTGGGCCGCCAAGGAGCTCGGCCGAAAGATTGGCGATATGCTGGACGCACATCAGGCCGAGACGGGTGAGCTGCGGGATTTCCTCGAGAAGATATATAACTCCAGCGGCAGCCGGGAGGATTTGAACGCGTTGTCAAGCGAAGAGCTCATCGAGCTCGCTGAGAATCTACGCAGCGGTGTGCCCGTGGCGACGCCGGTATTCGATGGCGCCCATGAGAATGAGATTAAGGCCATGCTGCGACTGGCTGAGCTGCCGGAATCAGGCAAAGCCATCTTATACGACGGCCGTACCGGGGAAGCCTTCGATCGCGCCGTGACTATCGGCTACATGTACATGTTGAAGCTCAATCATTTGGTGGATGACAAAGTCCACGCCCGATCAACCGGCCCCTATAGCCTGGTAACGCAACAGCCACTGGGCGGTAAGGCGCAGTTCGGCGGACAACGCTTCGGTGAAATGGAGGTGTGGGCACTTGAGGCTTATGGCGCGGCTTATACGCTGCAGGAGATGTTGACGGTGAAATCAGACGACGTCTCGGGCCGTACCAAGATGTACAAGAACGTTGTAGACGGCGACCATCGGATGGAGGCCGGTATGCCAGAGTCCTTCAACGTGCTGGTCAAAGAGATTCGCTCGCTCGGTATCGACATTGAGCTGGAGCAGGACTAGGGGAGGTGGGGGCGTGAGGCGTTAGAAGGAAGGCGACGACACCTTACTCCTCACTCCTCACTCTTCACTCTTCACTCTTCACCAAGTTGGACGGGAAGGAACGATGAGAGACCTTCTGAATCTGTTCAAGCAGCCCGGTGCGCAGCTTGACGATTTTGATGCCATCCGAATTAGTCTGGCTTCACCGGATATGATTCGATCCTGGTCCTATGGCGAGGTCAAAAAGCCAGAGACCATTAACTATCGGACGTTCAAGCCGGAGCGTGATGGCCTTTTCTGCGCCAAGATTTTCGGGCCGGTGAAGGACTACGAATGCCTATGCGGTAAATACAAGAGGCTCAAGCACCGCGGTGTGGTGTGTGAAAAATGCGGTGTTGAGGTGACCCTTGCCAAAGTGCGTCGTGAGCACATGGGCCATATCGAGCTTGCGAGCCCGGTCGCCCACATTTGGTTCCTGAAATCGCTGCCCTCACGCATCGGTCTGCTGCTCGACATGACCTTGCGCGATATCGAGCGGGTGCTCTATTTCGAGGCGTTCTTGGTCATCGATCCGGGCATGACGCCGCTCGAGCGCGGCCAGCTGTTGACCGATGAGGACTATCTCGATGCCGTCGAGCAGTACGGCGATGAATTCGACGCCCGCATGGGCGCCGAGGCCGTGCTCCAGCTGCTCCGCAGCGGCAGCCTCGAGGAGGAGGCCGCTCGGCTGCGAGAGGAGATTGACGCGACCAATTCCGAAACCAAGATCAAGCGCTTAACCAAACGCTTGAAGTTGGTGGAGTCGTTCCTTGACTCGAGCAACCGCCCTGAGTGGATGATCCTGACCGTGCTGCCAGTTTTGCCGCCGGATCTGCGACCATTGGTGCCGTTGGATGGTGGTCGGTTCGCCACGTCGGATCTCAACGATCTCTATAGGCGGGTAATCAACCGTAACAACCGATTGAAGCGGCTGTTGGAGCTTTCTGCACCGGATATCATCGTGCGCAACGAGAAGCGTATGCTGCAGGAGGCAGTGGATGCTTTGCTCGACAACGGACGGCGGGGCCGCGCCATCACCGGGACCAACAAGAGGCCCTTGAAGTCGCTCGCCGACATGATTAAAGGCAAGCAGGGGCGCTTCCGTCAGAACCTGCTCGGCAAGCGGGTGGATTATTCCGGTCGCTCGGTGATCGTAGTCGGTCCGACGCTCAAGCTGCATCAATGCGGTTTACCGAAACGTATGGCACTGGAGCTGTTCAAACCTTTTATTTTCAGTAAGCTGCAACTCCAGGGCTTGGCGACCACGATCAAGGCGGCCAAGAAAATGGTGGAGCGTGAGGTACCAGAGGTCTGGGACATTCTCGAGGAGGTCATACGCGAACATCCGGTGCTGCTCAACCGCGCTCCTACTTTGCATCGCCTGGGAATTCAGGCATTCGAGCCCGTGCTGATCGAGGGTAAGGCCATTCAGTTGCATCCCCTGGTTTGTCCGGCGTTCAACGCGGACTTCGACGGCGACCAGATGGCCGTGCATGTGCCGCTGTCGCTGGAGGCCCAGATCGAGGCCCGGGCCTTGATGATGTCCACCAACAATGTGCTCTCGCCGGCCAATGGTGAGCCGATCATTGGCGCGACGCAGGATATTGTGCTTGGCCTTTACTATATGACTCGCGAGCGCGTGGGCGCGCTCGGTACCGGCATGAAGTTCTCCGACACCGCGGAGCTGCATCGCGCCTATGAAGGCCGGCATGTGGATCTGCAGGCGAAAGTCGAGGTGCGTATCCGTGCGACCGATCTGCAGGACGACGGTGTGATGCAGGAGAGCTTTCGGCGGGTGAGCACCACGGTAGGTCGGACGTTGCTCTACGACATCGTGCCGGAGGGGCTGTCGTTTGCGATGGTCGATCGCGATATGACGAAGAAGGCCATCTCGGAGACCGTCAACGCTTGCTATCGTCGTCTGGGCCTCAAGGCTACCGTGGTTTTCGCCGACCGCCTGATGTATCTCGGCTTCTACATGTCGACCCGCGCCGCGGTTTCCATCGGCGTCGACGATATGGTCATTCCGGACGAGAAAGAAGAAATACTCAAACGCGCTGAGGAAGAGGTCAAAGAGATCGAGGATCAGTATGCCTCGGGTCTGGTGACCAACGGCGAGCGTTATAACAAGGTAGTCGACATCTGGTCACACACGAACGACCAAGTGGCGCGGGCGATGATGGAGAAGCTCGGCAAGGAGGTGAACGTCGACGACCGTGGCGAGGAGGTTAAGCAGAAGTCCTTCAATTCGATCTTCATGATGGCCGATTCCGGGGCGCGCGGCAGTGCGGCGCAGATCCGCCAGCTTGCTGGTATGCGCGGGCTGATGGCGAAACCGGATGGGTCTATCATAGAGACACCGATCACGGCGAACTTCCGTGAGGGTTTGAACGTTCTACAATACTTTATCTCCACGCACGGTGCCCGCAAGGGGCTTGCAGACACGGCGCTGAAGACCGCCAATTCCGGTTATCTGACGCGGCGTCTAGTGGACGTGGCCCAGGATTTGGTAGTGACCGAACACAAGTGCGGCACCAATCGGGGCCTGAAAATGACGCCTCTGATCGAAGGTGGCGATGTAGTAGAGGCGCTGCGCGAGCGAGTGCTCGGTCGCGTAGTGGCTCACGACGTCCTCCAGCCTGGCGGTGATGATGTTGTGGCACCGGCCGGTAGGCTGCTGGACGAGAATCTGGTGGATCGCCTCGAGGTTGAGGGCGTCGATGAAGTATGGGTGCGTTCACCGATTACCTGTGAAGCTCGCTACGGAGTATGTTCGGCGTGCTACGGCCGCGATCTTGCCCGCGGCCACTCGGTCAATATTGGTGAGGCCGTGGGTGTGATCGCCGCACAGTCTATCGGCGAGCCCGGCACTCAGCTCACGATGCGCACCTTCCACATCGGCGGCGCGGCCTCGCGATCCGCCTCGGTGAGCAATGTCCAAGCCAAGTCCGTCGGTACCGTGCGGCTGCACAACATCAAGACCGTCAAGCACCACAGCGGCAACTTAGTTGCGGTATCACGCTCCGGTGAGATCACCGTCATGGACGAGCACGGTCGTGAGCGGGAGCGCTACAAGGTGCCTTATGGCGCAACGATCTCGGTCGCAGATAACGAAAGCGTAGTCGCCGGTCAAGTGGTGGCGAGCTGGGATCCCCATACCCACCCCATCATTACGGAAGTGGAGGGCTGGCTGCAATTCTACGACTTTGTCGAGGGAGTAACGGTTAATCGTCAGTTTGACGAGGTAACCGGATTGAGCAGCCTGGTCGTGACGGACCCGAAGACGCGCGGTAGCGGGGAATACCGCCGCTCGCTTATCGGACCGGAAGGTAAGCAATCCGAGGAGCGTGTGGCCCATAAAGATCTGCGTCCGATGATCAAGCTGGTCGACGCGGATGGCCGTGATCTCAACTTGGCGGGCACGGACATTCCAGCCAACTATTTTCTGCCCGCCGGCGCTATCGTCAGTGTGGCTGACAACGCGGAAGTGGATGTCGGTGACGTCATCGCCCGCATTCCGCAGGAGTCATCGAAGACCCGTGATATAACGGGCGGTTTGCCGCGTGTAGCCGATCTGTTCGAGGCGCGCAAACCCAAGGAGCCGGCCATCCTCGCCGAAGTTTCTGGGACAGTCAGTTTCGGCAAGGACACCAAAGGCAAGCAGCGGCTGGTTATCACGCAGGCAGACGGGGAAACCTACGAGGAGCTCATTCCGAAGTGGCGTAACGTGGCCGTTTTTGAGGGAGAGCATGTGGAGAAGGGTGAGGTGATCGCCGACGGTGAGTTGAACCCGCATGACATCCTTCGGTTGCTGGGCGTCACTGAGCTAGCGGCTTACCTGGTCAAGGAAATCCAGGATGTTTATCGTCTTCAGGGTGTGAAGATCAATGACAAGCACATCGAGGTGATTCTGCGCCAGATGCTGCGCAAGATCGAGATCAAAGATCCCGGTGATACCCGTTTCCTGCGCGGTGAGCAGCTCGATTGGGGCCGAGTGATCGAGGAGAATAATCGCCTCCAGGACGCCGGCAAGGAGCCGGCAAGACTGGAGCCGGTATTGCTCGGCATAACGAAGGCTTCCTTGGCAACTGATTCCTTTATTTCGGCGGCCTCGTTCCAGGAGACGACCCGCGTGCTCACCGAAGCCGCTGTGCGTGGGGCGCGTGATGATCTTCGCGGGCTGAAGGAGAACGTGATCGTCGGTCGGTTAATACCGGCGGGCACCGGCTTTGCTTATCATGCCGAGCGTCAGCGGGTTCGACATGTCGCGCCTGAGGCGATTCTGAGCCCGGAATTACGTATGGAGCCGATGGAGGAGGAGACCTCCGCCATGCACGAGGGAAATACCGCAGCCAAGGAGTAAGCCGAAATTGCCGTAACGGCCGGTAATCTCGGAGAATCCTAGTTGACAGCTGCAGTGTGTGTGTCTAAACTGGCGCACCTTCGACAGGCCGGACTTCCCGGCCTGTCGTTTGTTTTCGGGCGGAGTGAACGGGTAATGGCAACAACCAATCAGCTGGTCAGAAAGGGACGCACCCGCAAGGCAACAAAGAGCAACGTGCCTGCGCTGGAGGGCTGTCCACAAAAACGTGGCGTGTGCACGCGCGTTTATACGACCACGCCGAAGAAGCCGAACTCGGCACTGCGTAAGGTGATGCGCGCTCGTCTGACGAACGGCTATGAAGTCGCCGTCTACATAGGTGGCGAGGGGCACAATTTGCAGGAGCATTCCGCGGTGTTGATCAGGGGCGGCCGGGTGAAGGATCTGCCAGGGGTGCGCTACCATGTGGTACGCGGCTCGCTCGACACGGCCGGTGTGAACAAGCGCAGGCAGGGACGCTCTAAGTATGGTGCGAAGCGGCCAAAAGCCTGAGCAAGCACTGCGGTTCTGATCATATAATCGAGTAGAGGCGATGCCAAGGAGAAGGGAAGTTCCCAAGCGTAAGGTGCTTCCGGATCCCAAATTCGGAAGCGAGCTGCTTACCAAGTTTGTGAACATGATGATGCGCGATGGTAAGCGCTCCGTGGCCGAAAAGATCGTATACGGCGCCCTGGATCGCATTAAGGAGCGGGGCGTCGATGAGCCCCTCGCAGTATTAGAGGCTGCCTTGGACAACGTGCGGCCCGTGGTCGAGGTGAAATCTCGCCGCGTTGGCGGCGCCACCTACCAGGTGCCGGTCGAAGTTCGACCACAACGGCGCATGACGTTGGCCATGCGTTGGGTAATCGACGCCGCACGCAAGCGCGGCGAGACAACTATGCAACACCGTTTGGCTACGGAATTGCACGAGGCTGCCGAGAACCGTGGCACCGCGGCAAAGAAGCGTGAAGACACGCATCGCATGGCCGAGGCGAACAAGGCTTTCTCGCACTTCCGCTGGTAACGGCAATAGGGTTATTGAGCTGTGACACGCAAGACACCCATCGAGCGCTATCGCAACATCGGTATCATGGCGCATATCGATGCCGGCAAGACGACGACGACCGAGCGCATTCTGTTTTATACGGGTATCTCCCACAAAATTGGCGAGGTGCACGAAGGTGCGGCCGTCATGGACTGGATGGAGCAGGAGCAAGAGCGGGGCATCACCATCACCTCCGCCGCCACCACTTGCTTCTGGCGGGGTATGGATCAGCA
>JAKDMK010000278.1 GCA_030452365.1 Nitrococcus sp. | reverse complement strand
ACCGCGAGACGGTCGGGCTGGAGTCCCTCGCGCACGCTGTTGTCGGGCAAGCGCGACTCCAGGGTTCGCGCGTAAAGCTGCAGCCAGTGCTTGTAAGGCTTTTGGCACTTGAGGCGGTTGTCGATGTCTTGTGACAACAGCAGCTTGCCCGTCTGGGTATCGGCGGCGAGCATTTCGCCGGGCTTGAGGCGTCCCTTGCGGACTACGTCCGCCGGGCTGTAATCGTAGACTCCGATTTCGGAGGCAAGAGTGATATGACGGTCACGTGTGATCACCCAGCGGGCCGGGCGCAGGCCGTTGCGATCCAGCGCGCAAGCCGCATGGCGGCCGTCGGTGAGGACGAGACCGGCCGGGCCATCCCATGGCTCGACGTGCTGGGAGTGGTACTCGTAGAAGGCGCGCAGGTCGGCATCCATGGTGTATACGTTTTGCCAAGCGGGCGGAAGCAGAAGTCGGACCGCTTGGAACAGATCCAGGCCGCCGGTGAGCAAAACGTCGACCATGTTGTCCAAACTGCAGGAATCCGACCCGGTGGGGCTCACCAGGGGTAGGGTCTCGCCGATGTTCGGCATCAACGGAGTCTGAAACCGGTTAGCGCGGGCGATGGCCCAGTTGCGGTTGCCCTGAATGGTATTGATTTCGCCATTGTGCGCCAAGTAGCGGAAGGGCTGAGCGAGGCGCCATCGGGGCAGGGTATTGGTGGAGAACCGCTGGTGGAAGACGCACAGGGAGCTTGCCAGGCGCTCATCATCGAGATCCCGATAGAACAGCTTCAGATTGGCGGGCAGCACCAGCCCCTTATAGGAGAGCACGCGGCTCGACAGGCTGGGGATGTAGAAGTCCTCGTCCACCGGTTCAAGCTGCTTTTCAGCCTGGCGCCGGGCGCTGAACAGGCGCCGTTCGAAGAGCTGTTGGTCGACATCCGCAGGCGCATTGATGAAGATCTGCTCGATTGCCGGCAGACTCTCCAAAGCCTGTCTGCCGCAGGCTTCAGGGTTGATTGGGAGCGTGCGCCAGCCCGCGACCGGCAAACCGTGTGCCGTCAGCGCCTGCTCTAGAATGGTGCGGGCCTTTTTCGCTTTTGCCGGCGCGCGCGAGAGAAAGACGCAACCCACCGCGAAGTCCTCCGCCAACCCCAATCCGGCCTCGGCGGCAACCGTACGCAGGAAGGTGCTTGGGCGCTTCATGAGCAGCCCGCAGCCATCGCCGGACTTGCCATCGGCGGCCACCGCACCGCGGTGAGTCAATCGGGTCAGTGCGCTGACGGCGGTTTCCACCAGCCAATGACTGGCCTCGCCGTCCATATGGGCGATCAAGCCGAACCCGCAATTGTCCTTTTCGAGCTCTGAACGCAGGCTTGGCTTGCGGCTGCTGTGAACACTCACGGGAAATTTGCCTCTGCGTAGTACCTTCTTCTGGACGATGGGAGGGCATTGTCACGAGCGCGCCACGAAGAGGGGCACTCTGGGTCGTAGCTAACGGGGCCCAGCGGATTCCTCGATGAACAGCGCAATGGCGGCATTCACCTCGCACCGGCGCTACGCTGTAGCCATCGAATTCCACACGGGCGATCGAGAGCAGATGGCATCCTGGCAGCGAGATACATTTGCGTGCCCGTACGCAGCAGCCTCCCGCCAACTTTCTGGATCGCGCTTCCGGGAACTGCAAGCCTACCCTGAAATTTTGGGAAAGGGCTGATCAATATATCGCTTAGTCAGGGCAGGGTAAAGTTATAGCGTGGAAGAACCAGGAGGCACCAAGCAGTAACCCAACGAGAACGGCCGCGCCGGGTAATGGTGCTGGAGTAAGTACGCCGCTAGGCAAGCCCCCGATCAGGTAGATCAGGCGTGTCGGCCAAATTGTTCAGCGATAAGGAGGGTTAGGGCAGCGCCAAGAGCTCGCCGGCGCGAAATTTAAGCCCCATGCCACGGTTGCTGCAATGACGGACAATGGCTGGGACGCGGCGCGCAATCGCCCGCCGCCGACCGCGAGAGTACAACTGTATCTCAAGCCGAGTACCGCGCCAGAACATAACCTTTCCCGGGAGTAATCCGATGCCGCCCTGACTCACGTCGCGGGTCCAGTACTCGCCGACCGCTTCCGCGCGATGATAGATGCAAACGAGGATCTCTGCGGGATAACGCTCTGACCTCCGGCGATTGCGCATTTGATGATACGCCATGATCTCATGCCTCTTCGCCGTTCGTGCCCGGCCCCCAGGCCCTAGCTAGGGACCAAATGCCTGCCAGGGATGTATAAGTACGAGTCCAGCTTGCGCCGTTCTTTATAAATCGAGCAGTGCATTGCAGTCACGCGATCCATGTCCACCACACAATGACTTATTATGCCGTCGCAGAGCGGCATCGACAATGCGGCTCGACTCAGTCGAGCTTCGCGCTCGCACATCACTTGGTAGCCAACTGCAATGGCACTTGGGCCCAAGCCTTACATCCGAATGGTCGAGCAGGTGCCCGCGGATTGCGGCGCATTGCCGGAATTGCGATGCGCAAGCGGCGATAACTTGATCGGGCGCTGCAGCACGACAACTGACTGGTGAGCCAGTCCAGACCTTTGCGCCGAACTATGAGCAACAAAACGAGGTAATCGAATGGCCGTTCAGCCCACTATAGGTCTAGATGCGACAGCGCCTAGCGGCGGGCTAATGAACCTGAATATCGGGGTTATCGGCAATTGTCAAATTGCAGCGCTAATCGACGCTACCGGGCGAATCGTCTGGGCGTGCTTACCCCGCCTCGATGGTGATCCCGTTTTTTCGCGCCTGATCGATGAAACCGATCGTGGCTACTTCGCTATCGAGCTGCAGGATCTAGTGGCGGTGCGCCAGAACTACGAACGCAATACGGCCGTGCTCTGTACAGAGCTCGATGACCAACAGGGTGGGAGTGTGCGTATTACCGATTTCTGTCCACGTTTCCGGCAATTCGGTCGCTATTTTCGGCCCGCCATGATCATCCGTCGGCTGCAGATCCTAAGCGGAACCCCGGTAGTACGTGTCAGAATTCGCCCAACCGCTGCGTATGGTAGCGAAACGCTGACGGTCAGCCATGGCAGTAATCACATTCGCTTCGTGAGCTCCGATTGGGTCACACGCATAAGCACCGACGCGCCGCTGACTTATGTTCTTCAAGAACAACCCATGGTGTTGGACGGTGGCGCGACGTTCATCATCGGCCCGGATGAGAGCATCAAGGAGGCTCTCCCCGAAATGGGCCGCCGTTTCCTCGATCTCACACGCGAGTATTGGCATGACTGGGCGCGCTCGCTCTCCATTCCATTGGACTGGCAACAGGAGGTAATCCGCTCAGCGATAACCCTCAAGCTATGCACATACGAGGACACCGGTGCAGTGATCGCAGCGATCACAATGTCCATTCCCGAGGCCCCCGACAGCGAACGTAACTGGGATTATCGCTATTGCTGGTTACGCGATGCCTATTTCATGGTACATGCCCTGAATCGCCTCGGCACGACGCGCACCATGGAAGGCTTTCTTAACTACATCATTAATCTGGTGGTCGGAGCAGCACAGCACCAGCTGCAACCGCTCTACGGCATCGGTGGCGAGACCCGGATCGACGAAAAATCCGTGAACACTCTGACGGGGTACCGTGGCATGGGGCCGGTGCGCCTTGGCAATGCCGCTTATACCCAGTCGCAGCACGACATCTATGGCGCCGTCGTACTCGCTGCCACGCAAGCATTCTTCGACGAGCGCTTGGAACGCCCTGGGGATGAGACACTGTTTCGCCGGCTCGAAATCCTCGGATCGCAAGCGGCCATGCTCTACGACAAGCCAGATGCGGGTATCTGGGAGTACCGTGGCTACAAGCGGGTGCATACTTACTCTGCCGTGATGTGCTGGGCGGCCTGTGACCGTTTGTCTCGGATCGCCACACGACTTAGACTTGAATCCGATGCCATGCGCTGGCGAGAAGAGGCCGATTGCATGCATGCCCGGATCTGTCGTGAGGCTTGGAACGAAGACAAGGGCGCGTTTGTCGACAGCTTCGGCGGTGAGAACATGGATGCCAGTCTGTTGTTGCTCCACGATGTGGATTTCCTGCCAGCGGACGATCCTCGGTTCCTAGGAACGGTACAGGCTATCGAACAGAAATTACGCCAGGGAGATCATATCTTCCGCTACGATAGCGCCGATGATTTCGGCTTGCCGAGGACTGCGTTCAACATCTG
>JAKDMK010000277.1 GCA_030452365.1 Nitrococcus sp. | reverse complement strand
TGCGATCATCGCTATAAAACCGAACAGAGGTTCGATATGCGAGTTGCCAAAGGCAAGGTCGTGACGATTATGTATACGTTGCGCACCAACGGCGTGATCCGCTACATGACCCCGGACGATAAACCCATGGAGTACCTCCACGGCGCCGGCAGCATCATTCCGGGCCTGGAGAAGGCGTTGGAAGGAAAGATGAGCGGTGACCACCTCTGCGTCACCGTCCCACCGGAGGAGGGCTATGGCGAGCGTGATGAAGCCCTCCAGCAAAAGGTGACAGCTGAAATCTTCAAGGGCGTGGAGCAGATCGAAGCTGGGATGCAGTTTCAAGCTCAAAGCGAGGATAAGAAACGCTTGGAGACCGTGACCATCGTCGAAGTTGACGAAGAGGAGCAAACCATCACGCTGGATACGAATCATCCGCTGGCCGGCCAGACGCTGGAGTTCGATGTCACCGTGAACAGTGTGCGGGAGGCGGCCGAAGACGAGCTCAAGCGGGGTTTTATCGTTCCGCCCCGGATGCCGAAGCGTACCCGTTATCGCCCTCCCGAACCGGCGCATGACGACCACGACCACGACCACGATCATGGTCACGATCATGGTCACGATCATGGTCACGATCATGGTCACGATCACGGCCCTGGCGATGACCATGGCCATGATCACAACCACTGATTCAGATAAGCAACGCTCCTGCTTTCGTCAGAGCTTGCTTGCGGCGGCGTTCAAATGAACGCGCGCTTGTTGCACTTCGGCAACCAGGTAACGGGGAAAACGAGTTTATCTGAACGGAAATTATGACCAGGGTCTGATGACATTTACCACGCGACGCCCGTGATGAATGTCATAGGCCGTAACGGCACATAAAAAAGGGGCGCCTGCGAGAGCGCGCCCCTTTTTTTGCAGCCAAAGAACGTGTTCAAAGATTCACTGCGCCTACCGATCACTCACTCTATGCCAGGAACAATCGCGAGCGAGGTCGACTGCTGCGAAAGGTACTCTGCGATGTCATATATATCGCTCTCTGAGAGGCCGCTCGCCTGTCCCTGCATGATGGGGTTCTCGCGCTTCCCCTCCTTGTATTGCTTGAGTGCGTGTACCAAGTAATCGGAAGGTTGCCCGGCCAGAATGGGGAACGTTGGCACAGTGCTGTGCCCACCCTCACGATGGCAATTGACACACCCCTTGTCCTGGAACTTCTCGGCACCTGCCTTGGGATCACCGTATTGTATGGCGAACGCCTGGACCGAAAACAGGAGGCAAGATAGGAGGCCGAGCGAAAAGACAAGTCTGCGCTTCATAGTTCTATACTCCAATTATCGTTATCACCTCGACATCCCGGCTTGCGCGAAAAAGGCCGCGATATCCTGGATATCCTCGTCGCTCAACGTTTGTGCTTGAGCATGCATTGTCGGATTGTCGCGCTCTCCGGCCTTGTACGATTGCAGCGCAGAAGCAATGTAGGCTTCGTGCTGCCCCGCCACCTTTGGCACGTGGTACGTCGGGTACGAGGAATAACGATAGCCCGGTATGCCATGGCAGCCCAAGCACGTCTCCGCCTTCAGCCTGCCTTTTGCCGGATCACCTGCGGCTTGTACCGCAGTGCTAGCCGCGATCATCAAGCCAAGAAAGATCAAAAGCTTCGCTCTCATGGTTCCCTCATTAACACTCTAGAGGACTCATTACCGGCGACAAGTACCCCGTCCCGAACTCGCTTAGTCCGCCGCCGGGTACTAAAACTCGCTGCATAACTCCGTCCTGGTATGGTAGCATAAATGCTCTATAATGTAAAGGTATGATAAATCACCGAAGCAAAGTTTCCCCCTAGTGGCAACTGTCAGTGGATATCAAACTCTTGCACTCCCGGGTCTGTAGCGGGCTCGACTAGCAAGTCTGTGACCAGCGACCGCGGAGAACCCTCGCGCAGCCACGCCGTCAGGGAATCAAGCGCTACCGCATCACCACACGCCACCACCTCGACCCGGCCATCCGGAAGGTTTCTGACGTAGCCACGCAAGCCGAGCTGAACGGCTCGCGCACGAGCGCCGGCGCGGTAGAAAACGCCCTGCACCGTGCCGGATACGTAACAGCGAATACATCGTACACTCATGGCCGAAATAGAAGAACGGTCCCAAATCGATCGCGCAGAGACTATCGGGGTTTCCTCGTTATATTGCAACCGCTGTGTACGTCACACTATTTGATACGTTGCGCGGCACGTGCCGCCTTGCGCGCGGCAATTGCCCGCGCACGAGCCGCTAACGCTGCGCGCTTGGCTGCTTGATACTCGCCTTGATACAAGCTCAACATCGCCTCCTCCATCAAGCTCTGCGCTTTCTGGAAGCTCTCGGGTGAATAATGCGGGCTCCCAGCAACACGAGCCGATTGGATGGCTTGGCGGGCATCGCTCATCTCCTGCACGGGCGCCTTACCAGAATCGGTGGGCGCGATGGCACAACCTGCTGCCCACAATGCAGATGCAGCCACTGCTGCAAACGCGACGCCGCGCGCTGGGCTCTCTTCCTTTTCTTGCACTGCGACGGTACTCTCTGACTCGGTTCTACACCGCACCGACAAGCGCGGTTTCGCAAGCATTCTAGATCAACCCGCACACACTGTTACTAAAGTTTAGCCGATTGCGACTCGCTGTTCATGATCACGTGCGCCTCAAATCAAGCCAGCGACCAAGCCGATTTGCGTCAGATCGATGGTATCGGACGAGGCTTGGCTGAAAGGCGCTACAGCCTTATCGTTAGTGCTGGCGCGGTCTCGGTGTTTGGAGGTAGCCATGGCTGTTCGCATCTATCATAACCCCAACTGTTCCAAATCCCGTGCCACACTTAAGTTGCTCCACGACCACGGCATCGAGCCAGAGATCATTAAATATCTGAAGACCCCGCCAAGCGAGACCGAGTTAGAAGCCATTCTCGTGAGCTTGGGATTTGAGCCACGGCAACTGATGCGCCGCAATGAGCCCGAATACCGCGACCATGCACTCGACGACGATACATTGACGCGTGATGAGCTAATCCGCGCCATGGTTCAGCATCCTCGACTGATCGAGCGACCGATCGTAGTCAACAACGGCAGAGCCGCAGTTGGCCGCCCGCCAGAGGCCGTTCTGAATATTCTATGAAAGGCGCGTGTCCCACCTGCCCCGTTAGGGCCTGTTGACATCCACCCACAGTGCTGCGGCACAACGCTCGATTGAGCCTGGCTGCGGTAAGCACCTCAGTATGCTGCACCAGCGTCCTTAGCCGTACGCTAACGGCCATTGTCACTAGCTAGCACTTTTTTCACAAACGCTACGGTGAGGCGTCGTTGCGCTTGCAGCGATGCCGTGTCAAGCTCAGCAAGTAGGCGAAAGAGATAGCCCGTATCGCGCCGGCGATGGTTGAGCAGATAGCGCGCCGTCTCCTTCGGCAATTGCAGGCCGCGGCGCTGCGCGCGCCAGCACAGGGCCAGCACCTTATCCTCGTCGCCGAGCTTCTCCAGTCGCAGAGCGAGCGCCGATTGCAGGCGCGAGACGAGATCCGGCAAGGTCAGTCCCAACTCTTTCGGTCGCCGCAATCCAGCCATAAGCAGCCCCCGGCCGCCATCCTGAAGCCGGTTGAACAGGTGAAAGGCGGCCCGTTGCCACTCGGGCGCGTCCACCAGACGGTCCACATCGTCGAGCGCCACCACATCGACTTTTTCCAAATCCTGCAAAAGCTGTGGAGCGCGGCTTACCAACTGGGCAAGGGGAAGATAGACGACGGT
This sequence comes from Nitrococcus sp., assembly GCA_030452365.1. Taxonomy (GTDB): domain Bacteria; phylum Pseudomonadota; class Gammaproteobacteria; order Nitrococcales; family Nitrococcaceae; genus Nitrococcus. The sequence goes on along the minus strand of JAKDMK010000277.1, from coordinate 486 downwards.
TAACCCGCCGGCGCTGGCCTCGGCGCAAGCAGCCTGCAGCAAGTGCGACTTACCCACCCCGGACTCGCCGTAGAGATAAATCACGCGCCTGCGATCGGCTGTCCCAGCTCCCTTCAGCGCGGCCACAGCCTCAGCATTTGGACCGGCCACGAATCCGGCGAAATCGAAGCGCTCATCCCATTTGAAATCCAGAGCCAACTGTTGCCAGTGTCTCTGATCGCGCCTTCCTGTCATAGGGCCTGTTGACACCCGCCCACGACGCCGCGCCGGAGGCCATTTTTTCGCAAGACAAGACGCCGCAAACGCAGTGTAGCCCAACTACATAAGCGAGCGGCACGAAATCGCAGGGAGCGATTTCGAACAGCCGCAGGCTGGCCCGCAGGGCGAGGTCCAGGGACGGACCTCTTAGGGCAGGATTGCGGAAAAATGGTCCCGGCCCTTCGGGTTGCGCCCAACAGCCGGCCATGCTGCGTTGCTCGTCGTTCA
>JAKDMK010000276.1 GCA_030452365.1 Nitrococcus sp. | reverse complement strand
CTCTAGCCCGCAATGCTTCTGCAAGCATCGCCGTGGCGGGAGCCGGGGGTAGAGAGACTATAATTGCACTCATGAACGAACTGCCACGCGAGCTCTATCGAACCGAGCAGAGCCAAGAGCTGGATCGGCTTGCGAGCGCGGTGCACGGCATCCCCGCTGCTACGCTCATGGAGCGCGCCGGGCGCATGGCCTACCGGGTGCTGCGCCGGCGCTGGCCCGAGGCACGGCGGATCTGCATCGTCTGTGGCGGCGGTAACAACGCCGGTGACGGCTATGTGGTGGCCCGCTTCGCCTTGCGCGATGGCCTTGATGTACGTGTACTGGCGCTCATTGAGCCACAGCGCTTGCAAGGCGCTGCAGGCGCGGCCGCCAAGGCCTACCTCGAGCTCGGGGAGGCCGAGCCTTTTCGGGCGGGGGCGCTCGATGATGCCGAGGTCATCGTCGATGCCTTGCTCGGCACCGGATTAGATCGTCCGGTGCAGGGGCGTTTTGCCGAGGCGATCGATGCAATCAATGCACTCTGCCTGCCGGTGCTCGCGGTTGACATTCCATCCGGCATCCATGGCGATAGCGGGCAAGTAATGGGCGTGGCAGTACGTGCGGAGGCAACACCCACTTTCATTGCCCTCAAGCGGGGTTTGTTCACCGCCGATGCGCCTGCTTACACCGGCGCGGTGACATTCAGCGATTTGGACGTGCCGGCTATTGTTTCTAGCGAAATCGAGCCCGCCGCGCTTAGGATCACCGCCGCGCAGGTCAATCCGTGGCTTGCGCCGCGACAACGCACGGCGCATAAAGGCCATTTCGGACATGTCCTGGTCGTCGGCGGGGACCACGGCATGGGCGGTGCGGTGCGCCTGGCGGCAGAGGCCGCCGGCCGCTTGGGCGCCGGGCTGATCACGGCGGTGACCCGGCCGGAGCACGTGCTGCCAATTCTTGCCGCACGCCCGGAGGTGATGTGCCGCGGCGTAGCAGGAGCGGAAGAATTGGAACCCCTGCTCGCCCGCGCGAGCGTCGTAGTGCTGGGTCCCGGACTGGGAAACAGCGATTGGAGCCGACGACTGTTCGAGCGCTGCATTGCATTTGACGGTCCGCTGGTGATCGATGCCGATGGTCTCAACCGACTGGCGCAGACTCCCCGGCGGCGCGATGGCTGGATCCTGACACCCCATCCCGGTGAGGCGGGTCGCTTGCTCGACTGCTCTGCCGCCGAAGTGCAGGCCGATCGGTTTGCGGCGGCCAAGGTGCTGCAATCCCGGCTAGGCGGAGTGATCGTTCTCAAGGGGGCGGGCAGCTTGATCCGCGGCGCTACTCTGACATGGCTCTGCGATCGCGGTAATCCGGGAATGGCGAGCGGCGGCATGGGCGACCTATTGAGCGGTATCATCGGCGCCCTGCTCGCCCAAGGTCTCGATCCCGAGGCGGCGGCGGTGAGTGGAGTCTGGCTGCACGCACTCGCCGCCGATCGGGCGGCGGCGGATGGGGAACGTGGCCTGCTGGCCGCGGATCTGTTCGAGCATTTGCGTCGACTTGCCAATCTGCAATGACTCGCAAGCGCTGGCTGCGCCAACCACAGGCCACGGCGGCGCTCGGTGCTCAACTCGCGGCAGCCCTGCCGGTGAGCTGCCGGATCGACCTTAGCGGTGCACTCGGCGCGGGTAAAACCACCCTCGTCCGGGGCCTGTTGCGTGCATTAGGCCATACCGGACCGGTGCGCAGCCCGACCTATACCCTGATCGAGCTCTACCAAGTGGCCGATCGCCGCCTCTGTCACCTGGATTTATATCGTCTCTCTGACCCCGAGGAGCTTGAATACATCGGCTTGCGAGACCTGCTCGACGGGCCGGCTGTGCTGCTGGTGGAGTGGCCTGAGCGGGCGGGCAACGTGCTGCCGGCGGCTGATTTGGCGATTGCGCTGAGCGTTGTCGAGACGCATCGGCTTGCGCATTTGGTGGCCCACACGCCGATCGGATCGGCACTGCTCCAGCGGCTGCCAGATAACTGAGAACAAACGCAAAGAAATCCCTCTATCTATTGGCAAACATGGCAAAACGACTTGCAAACAAACGCATGTTATGGCTAGCTAATGGGGGACGTCGCGGCATAATAACAAGGCTGGATATGAAGCGTTGGCTGGTATTCATTCTGCTGTGCTGCGCCTGCACGGGGGCTCTTGGTCGACAGGCGGTCATCAAGCAAATCCGAACCTGGGCAGGTCCGGAACATACGCGGGTAGTCCTTGACCTCACGCGCGCAGTCGACTATCGACTGTTCACCCTCAGCAATCCCAGCCGCGCGGTGCTCGATATCCAGTCCACCGCGTTCCCCCAGGGGCTGTTCGAAGCCACCGAGCTGGTCGGCGTGCTGGAGGAGATCCGCGGCGCCGTGCGCAACGGCAGCGACCTGCGCGTAGTCTTCGACCTCACCCAAGCCGTTCGGCTCAATACGTTTTTGGTCGAACCAAATGCAACCTACGGCAACCGTCTCGTCGTGGATTTGGAGAAGGCCCAGAGTCCCAGCGAACCAGCGATGAAGTTGATTCAGCAGCGCCGGGAGCTGGTGATCGCCATTGATGCCGGCCACGGTGGCGTGGACCCCGGCGCCATCGGACCGCAAGGAACCTTCGAGAAAACGGTCACTTTGGCCATTGCCAAGAAGCTTGCAGAGCTCGTATCCACACGTCCGCAGATGCGTGCCGTGTTGACTCGCACGGGAGACTACTATGTGGACCTGCGTGAGCGTACCGAGCTGGCGCGCAAGGCCCATGCCGACCTTTTCATATCGATTCATGCCGATTCGATCGCGGATGGCTGGGCGGAAGGGGCTTCCGTCTACGTGCTCTCGAGAAACGGCGCCTCGACCGAGGCCGCCCGGCTACTGGCGCAGCGAGAGAACTCCGCGGACCGCATCGGTGGCGTTTCTCTGGACGGCAAGAACGACCTGCTCGCTACCGTACTGGTGGACCTATCGCGAGCGTACACGATTGAATCGAGCACCCATCTCGCGCAATCCATGCTGGAGGTCTTGGCTGACGTCGGCGAGGTGCACAAGAACTCCGTGGAACGCGCCGGATTCGTTGTGCTCAAATCGCTGGACATGCCTTCGGTGCTGATCGAAAGCGCTTTCATCTCCAATCCCGTGGAGGAGATACATTTGCGCAGCAGCGATTTTCAATGGATGTTCGCGCGGGCGCTGGAGCAAGGCATCAGCGGCTACATCGAGGACTTCATGCCGGGCATAGAGCTGGCCAATACCCATGAGTACGTGGTACGCCACGGTGATACCTTGAGCACCATCGCGCAGCAATACAGTGTAAGTGTCAAGCAACTGCGCAAGGCCAATGATTTAAGCGGCGATGTCATCGTTGTCGGCAGTCGATTGGTGATCCCTTGGCCGTAGTATATGAGTAGACGCCCATCTCCCCTGCCCCACACCTGGAATTTCTGATCCAGCGTAGCTGCCAAGCTCCTATTCCCGTCATCACGTTGCGTCATGGAAGATGACGCCAGCGGCATGACGATGCCCCGAGCGCAGGCGGCTCACACCGTGGCGCAGGTTGACTCGATACAACCCACGGTTGCCTTGCACTGGCCGGCGATGGACGGCGAACACCACGGCGCCTCCCTGCGGCAGCGGGATCACTTCCGCACGTGACTGCAGGCGTGGTCGCTGCTCGGTCAGCACAAACTCACCGCCCGTGAAATCCTCGCCCGGCTTGGACAACAAAATGGTAAGTTGCAGCGGGAACACGTGTTCACCGTACAGGTCTTGATGCAGGCAGTTATAGTCGCCCTCCTCATATTGCAGCAGCAGTGGTGTCGGGCGGAGCTGGCCGGCGGCATGACAACGCGCAATGAAATCCGCGTGCCGCGCCGGATAGCGCACGTCGATATTCATCGCCGCGTTCCAACAGTTGGCAAGCGGGACCAGATGCGCATAGATCGACGTCCGCAGCCCGGCAATAATGTCGGGCAGCGGATAGCTGAAATACTTGTACTCGCCACGGCCGTAGTTGTGGCGGTCCATCACGACCCGGCTGCGAAAAATCTCGTCCCGCGGATAAAGCGCGGCCAGCGCCGCACATTCCTCCAGGGTGAGAAGATCTTCAACGAGCGCGTAGCCCTGCGCATCGAGATCCTGCGACACCCTTGCCCAATCGAGCGTCTCGATCCGAGCAGCAAACTGTGCGGCCGGGGTGATCGACAGTGCCTTGCTAACCCGTGCGGTCATGTTTGTCCC
>JAKDMK010000275.1 GCA_030452365.1 Nitrococcus sp. | reverse complement strand
TGCCGGTGGAGCGTACGCACACTCCGCGATCGCTCTCCATGAGCTTGAGAAGTAACGCTCGCCGCGGTTACCGAGCAGCTGCGAAGTCTTGCCCGCGATACCGAGGCGCGCTTGGGGCGCGACGCGGGCGATCTCTTCCGCGCCCAAAGCATGATGCTCGACGACGCGGGGCTACAGCGCGCGCTTATATCCGTGCTCGAAGACGCGACCGAGTCCGCCGAATCCGCGGTTCATGTGAGCCTTGGCAGATATCAGGATAAGCTGCAGGCCACGGACTCACCCTATCTTCGGGAACGGGCTGGCGATATCGCCGAGCTCAAGGAGCGGCTCCTTGAGCAGCTCGCTGAAGCTGCGCCTTACGTGCAGTGCAGTGACCATGTTAACTGCCAGCTGGGTGAATGCCGTCTTGGCCAAGATCATATTCTGATAGCCAGCCGCGATTCTGGATGCCAAGCGCCTCTTGCGCCATGCGGATTTCGGGCGGATCGGCGCCAATGATCTCGTGCAGCATCTGTTCGCGGCCGATCGTGCGAACAGCGCTATCGAGTATTCTGAGCTGCTCGACGCAACGGTATTGTGGGAGGTGATCGAAGGCTTGGTTGCGACCGCGGCATCGCTCAACAAGCCGCTCGCGCTCTGCGGAGAGCTTGCCGGCAACCCCCGATACGTTGCTCGAATCTTGCGCGCGGGGATAAAGGAAATCAGCACGCACCCGCGACAGATCGCCGCAGTGCGCCGGGCCGCAAAACTCTGCCTGTAACGCATCACAAACCGTCCCACCGCAGTGGTTGGCCGCCCATCACCCGGGCTGCCCCGATCACACCGAGAAGGTACGGATCTGAGAACTGCTCGATGCCGAACGCAATGCGGCCATAGCGCTCACCGAGAGCTGCTGCGCGATGATGCCCACCGCGGCCGTGGTTGAAGGTATTTCGCCCATCCGGATGCGCGCAAGTTCGGTTTTTCCAGATCTGTTGTGATCAAGAACTTGCATGAGCGCAACTTTCTGTCCGACGTTTCCGCCATGGATCACTATCAGCTGGGCTGCCTTCGATGCCGTGCCGTCACCCTGCAGCAAAGCGCACACGTCAAATACCCTGGTCGCGCTTTCTTCGTCCTCCATCGCCCTCACTCCCATAGGGTCGCGGCAGCTGGGCTTGCGAATGAAGTGGAAGCGACAGCGTCTGCTCCAGCTCTTCGGGTTCCAGTTCGCCTCGAAGTACCTGAGCGCCCCGTCCACTCGCCTCCAGCGCTGGCGCTGTTAGCGGTCTCGTGTACGCGGCTGCCAGTAATCCGGCCGACGCGCGTGATGTGCGAGCGCGAACACCGTAATGCCATTTGCATCTTGCCGATATACGACTGCAAAGGGAAAATCCTTGAGCAGGACGCGCCGCGTATCTTCGGTTGCGGGCGAATCGGCAAACGGGAAAGCGAGAGCCCGGGCTGTGGCCTCCTCGACGGCCTTTGTGAATCGAGCGCCAAGGCCGGGTTCTTCTTCGTTGTAGTGGATCACCTGCGCCAGGAACTCACGTCGTGCGGCAACGACGAACCTGACGCGCCTTACCGGCACAGGCGCCTTGCTTCCGCAAACACATCTTCTGCAGCGTAGCTCTGCATCTCGCCGCGATCATAGGCGGCTACGCGGTCTTCAATCTCTCTAGCCCATGCCGATTCGATGTCCCTAAGGGGTGCCTGCAATGACTCGAGCAGGGATTCGGCCAGCTTTGCCCGTTCCTCGGCTCCCAAGGCTCGCGCTTGTTGTTCAAGCTCTTGCAGAGAAGTTGCCATGTCGTACCTCCATCTTTTCCTACGATTCTACGCCACCGTCTAGCTTATGTCCTGAACCGCTAACTCCAGTGGCGAGTCACGCCGCCATCTTGCGCGCCTTGCTGCTGCGCCCCTTTGGGCGCTTCCTACCCGATGGCCTCATTCAAGGCCGACGGCTTGCTTCGCTGATCGATGCCGGGCTAGGGGTGAAGGACTTTCAAAACTGCACCATTCCGTTTCGCTGCATCGCTTGTAGCGATGACGGGTTCAACCGCCGAAAAATCTTCCGCAACGGGTTGCTATTACCGGCCATCCTTTCCAGCATGAGCTTACCCGGCATCCTCGCTCCGCGGCCTGCGCTCGAGGGGGAAGACTGTGCTTACTATGATGGCGGGTTAGTGGAGAAGACCCCGTTGATCTCGCCGATCGCCGATCATCTGCGCAGCGGAGACAAGCGCAAGCTCCTGCTGATCGCCACCCATTTCAGCAACGAAGCGCGCCGCAACCCCGCGCGCGGCTTTATCCACCGCTTCGTGCAAAGTATCTACGCGCTCGAAGAGGCGCTGTGGGCGTATCAGCTGAAGGAGGCAAGGCAGCGCTATCGGGATCAAGTCACCCTCTTGCTCTTGAATCCCCATATTGTCGAGCCGACGCTGTTCGACTTCAGCCGCGTGGACGAGCACTACCTGCGGGCGCGGGAAGACTTCAAGCACAAGCTGCGCAACGGCTCGCTCGCGCTGACATTCGGTGCCGACTAACCAGGTTGCCGCCCGGATTCAACACGCGCAGCGGCGGCGGCCGAATGCAAGCGTATTTGCGCAGCGGACCGCTCAGCGCGGGTCTTGCGGCTCATCGAGGTGGGACGCGGTATGGGAATCGGAGGCAATGAAACGGGCCAACAGGTCGTCCGCTTCCTGCTTGACCCTGATCCGGTCGATGGCGATGTCGAATAACCCCTGCGGGTTCAGCAAACGCTCGGGGCAGTGGAACAGCAGCAGCAGCAGCTCTCCCAATGCTACGATATCCCCATGGTTCAGACACCACCTGTGACCGTCTGGGATCTTCTGGCCATTGACATAAACGCCGTTGCTAGACCCGGCGTCCGCCACGAAATAACACTCTTCCTCAGAAATAATATGGGCGTGCTCACGGCTTACGGTGGCCGAGGCTAAAACCAAGTGATTCGTGTCGCGGCGCCCGATATCGGTGCGAGGACGGTTGAGCGCAACTTTCTGTCCGACGTTTCCGCCATGGATCACTATCAGCTGGGCTGCAATCGATGCCGTGCCGTCACCCTGCAGCAAAGCGCACACGTCTAATACCCTGGTCGCGCTGTCCTTGTCCTCCATCGGCCTCACTCCCCCTTGGTCGCGGCGGTTACCCGAACCGAGCACCCCGCGCACCTTGCCACCATGCTCGCCGTCCAGAACACCACGAGCCTCAACCCCTATCACGTATTTTACGTGCAACCCGTAAAGCAGGTGCGTGTCAACCTGATTATAAGCGACATTGCGGTGTCGTCCTTTGCGTGGGCGGCGATAATCGCCCAAGGAATCAAGAAATGAGACCCGATTGATCAAGTTCCGCTCAGTGCCAGAGGTGTGAATCGCAATCCGGACAAATATCCGTACGCAGGGCAAAATCAGTTGGTGTCTGAAAACTCTCTTTATGCCGGCGCCATCGGCGCCGGCGTGTTCCACAACGATGTGATCGCTATCGAAAATCTACCTTCTCAGCCGAGCAACCCGAAATAGGCCGCGTTACACGCGCCGTGCAAAATAATTGGCGCGCCCAAGCGTTGCCGGTGCCGCTCAAAGAACGCGCCGAACAGCAAGGCCGGTAGCGCGGTCGCCAGAGCCCAAAGCGGCGGATGAAACCAAAGGTGTGTTACCGCGAACATTATGGCGGTAACACTGTTGGCCCGCGATAGCAGTCTACCGCTCTCCGGCGGCCAGCGGCGCAACAGCCAAGCCTGAAGCCCGGCCCGATACACGACTTCTTCCAGCGGCGGATACACCAAGACCGCTAGAGCAAAGGGGATCGACACGGGCCACTTCGGCGCCAGGTCGACCCCCGGCAACACCGCGAGCGTGGGCGTGATCGCCACGATGGCGGCCAGCGCCAGCCAGAACAGCCGATCGTGCAAGAACAGGCCGGGGGGCGGGGCAGTCGCAAGCTCAGCCTCGTGCACGTCGGCGTCAGAGAAGCCCACCAAGCGCCATCTTCACCAAAAACGGCAGCACCGGATCGAAGCTAGCGCGCGGAGCCACGGTCCAGCAGCTTTCGCCGACACAATCGAGTAGCTGACCACGCCCAGAGCGGTCTATATGGCCGTCAAGCCTGCCGCCCTTTGGCGTAACCCTGACGGTTTCCGCCTCCAAAAACCAGGAACCGGCGGCCTGTACGACGGTGCTATGCGCGCAGAATCAGGCCAGTGCAAACCAGGAATAAAGCTTTTTAGTATACGCCATATTCAGTATAGGTATCCC
>JAKDMK010000047.1 GCA_030452365.1 Nitrococcus sp. | reverse complement strand
CGTCGAGGTCGAGGATCAGGCAGGGGGTCTCGATGTCCTCGTAGGCCATGCCGATGGAGGCTGGGATGTCGTAGCCGACCTCATACTCGCCGATGTTCCCGTGGTTGCTCATTGCTTCCTCTTTGTTCACTTAAGCCAGGGCAGCTTGTCGAGATCGACATTGCCGCCGGTGATGATGACACCGACGCGCTTGCCGGCGAAGGTGTCGCGGTTTTTCAGAATGGTGGCGAGCGGCACAGCCGAGCTCGGCTCCATGACGATCTTCATGCGCGCCCAAGTCAGACGCATGGCGTTGACGATCTCCTCCTCGCTCGCGGTAAAGACGTCGGTGACGTACTTGGAGACGAAGTGCCAGGTGCGCTCCTTGAGCGGCACCAAGAGGCCGTCGGCGATGGTCTTCGGCGCGTCGTAGGCGATGATCTTGCCCTGCTTGAACGACTGGTAGGCGTCGTCGGCCTGCTCGGGTTCGGCGGCGTAGATCTTCGTTTGTGGTGCGATCGTCGAGAGCGTAAGGCAGGTGCCCGAGACCATGCCGCCGCCACCGATTGGGGCGATGATGGCGTCTAGCTCGCCAATGTCCTCGACGATCTCCTTCGCGCAGGTGGCCTGTCCGGTGATCACCCGTTCGTCGTTGTAGGGATGGACGAAGTCCGCTCCGGTTTCGGCCTGGATCTTGGCGAAGGTCGCCTCACGGCTCGATGTGGAGGGCTCGCACTCGGTAATCAGGCCGCCGTAGCCGCGCACGGCGTCCTTCTTTGCCTGCGGCGCGGTGCGCGGCATCACAACGTGGCAGGGGATGCCCCGGCGCCCGGCAGCATAGCTGAGCGCCAGCCCATGGTTGCCACTCGAGTGCGTGGCCACGCCCTTCTTCGCCGCCTCCTCCGAAAGGCCGAACACGGCGTTGCTGGCGCCGCGCACCTTGAAGACGGCAGCCCTCTGGAAGTTCTCGCATTTGAAGAAGAGCTCGGCACCCGCGAGCTCGTTGATGAGGCGCGAGGTCAGGATCGGCGTGCGGTGGATGTACGGCTTCACGCGCTCGTGCGCGGCGAGCACGTCCTCCCAGGTCGGGATGTAGAGATCCTCGGCAGCGGCGGCCATGGTCAGGGCGCCTTGCTGCGGGTCGAGACGGTGTCGCGGTAGTACTCCCGCGCCGCGGCGACGGCGGAGCGCACGCCGGTCGCGGTGTCGTTTTGGGGGACGAGGAGGGCCTTGATGTCGTGGTTTCTGACCGCTTCAAGCGCGCCCTGGAACACTGCATGTCGCAGCCGCTCGGAGATGTTGGTCGGGCGGGGGATGAAGACCGGGTTCTGGCTGGACATCACGCTCCTCCTGCATTCGTTCTGCTCCGTATAGCAGCGAATCGCGGCGTTAACAAACATTTTTTTGGGCTAGGTCGCCGCACGCGGTTGCCCGGCTGGGGTCGAGCGGATTTCGCGGTGCCGGCCGGGCGGATGGCCCGCTGCTACTCGTGAACTCGTGAATCATCCGTTGAGCAGCTCGGAAAAGGGTGTTTATACTTACTATACTCTATACTCGCGTTGCGTTTCTTTCGTCCGGCCACAAGCTATTGCCCACAACCACCCCTGCCGCGGCGCGAAAAACGTCCGAGGGTTGACCAGCAAACCCCCAATCAGGTTTACTTTGCCCGGCCGCCGCTTGCACGTGTGGCATGGCAGCGGAGTTAGCCGCCTCGATCCTCGCCGCGTCCGCTATCTACGGAGGTAGAAAATAATTGAGCCACACGAGATACAGCCCGGCCCGAACGCGCTTACAGCGCAGTATGTTGATGGTGCCGGCATCCCAGCCCAAGTTCATACCGAAAGGCCTTGAGAGTGCCGCGGATTATGTGTGTCTCGATCTCGAGGACTCGGTCGTCCCGGACGATAAGGCACAAGCACGGCGCAACGCCATCGAGGCCCTCAACACCCTCGACTGGAAAGGCCGCAACAAAACCATGTCGGTGAGGATAAACGGCATCGACACCCACTATATGTACCGGGACGTGGTTGATCTGGTGGAGCAGGCGGGCGCCAACATCGATGTCCTGCTCGTGCCCAAGGTGGGGGTTGCCGCCGACGTGTACATGGTCGATGCCATGCTCACCCAAATTGAGGAGGCGATGAAACTCGAGCACCGGATCGGCATTGAGGCGCTCATCGAGACCGCGCTGGGGCTGGCCAACGTGGATACCATCGCCACTTCGTCGCCGCGGTTGGAGGCGATGCATTTCGGCCCCGCCGATCTGGCGGCGTCGCTGCGGGCCCGCACCATGGTCATCGGCGGTTTGAACGAGGACTACCCAGGCGACCAATGGCACTTCCACCTCTCGCGCATGGTCAATGCCTGCCGCGCCTACGGCCTGCGCCCGATCGACGGGCCGTTTGGTGATTTCAGCGATCCGGATGCCTTCTTGGCGGCCGCCAAGCGGGCGGCGGCGCTCGGTTACGACGGCAAGTGGGCCATCCACCCCTCGCAGATCCCTACTTGCAACGACGTTTTCTCTCCCTCTCCAGAGGAGGCGGACAAGGCGCGGCGGATCCTGGCGGCGCTGGATGAGGCGGCGGCGCAAGGCAAGGGCGCGGCGCAGCTTGACGGCAAGATGATCGACATCGCCTCCGCACGCATGGCGCGCAACATCGTCAACCAGGACGATGAAATCAAACGTCGTAACACGCCCTAAGTACTAAGTATGGACATCCACGAACACCAGGCGAAAGATCTGCTGCGCGATTTCGGCGTGCCGGTGCCCAATGGCGCGGTGGCGTTTACACGGGGACAGGCGATTGAGGTGGCGCAAGAACTCGGCGGCGAGCGTTGGGCGGTCAAGGCCCAAATTCACGCTGGCGCGCGGGGCAAGGCGGGGGGCATCAAGCTGTGCGATTCCACCGAGGAAGTTGGCGTCGCCGCGGACGCCCTGCTGGGCAGCAACCTTGTCACCCTGCAAACCGGTCCCGCCGGCAAGAAGGTCAGCCGGGTACTGATCGAACAGGCGCAGCCGAGCGGAGCGGAGTTCTACATCGGCATCATCCTCGACCGCGCCTTGGAGCGTATCTGCGTGATTGGCTCGGCCGCCGGCGGCACGGAGGTCGAATCGAACACGCAAGGCGTGATCATGGAGACCGTGGATCCGGCGGTGGGCATTATGTCCTTCCAGGCCAATCGCCTCGGCTTCCGCCTGGGGCTGGAGCCGCCCGTGGTGCGGCAGGTCGCGCGGGCAATCACGGGCGCCTACCGCGCATTTCGTGATCTCGACGCCACCCTGGTCGAGATCAACCCGCTGATGGTCACCGCGGAGGCAAAGGCGCTGGCGCTGGACGCAAAAATGTCTTTCGACAACAACGCTCTGTTCCGTCATCCTCAAATTAACAAGCTGACGGATGTCACCCAGGGCGACCCGCGCGAGGCGCAGGCGGCGCAGCACGGGCTTAGCTATATAGGGCTCGACGGCAATATCGGCTGCATCGTTAACGGTGCCGGCCTGGCGATGGCGACCATGGACCTGATCAAGAACGCCGGCGGCGAGCCCGCGAACTTCCTGGACATCGGCGGCGGAGCATCGCCCGAGCGGGTTGCCAATGCCTTCCGGTTGATTGTCTCGGATACACAAGTGCGCGCCATCCTGGTCAACATCTTCGCCGGCATCAACCGCTGCGACTGGGTGGCCAGCGGCATCGTCCAGGCGGTGAAGGAGGTCGGGTTGGCCGTGCCGCTGGTGGTCCGGCTGGCCGGCACCAACCTGGCCGAGGGCCTGCGCATCCTGCGCGAAAGCGGCCTGCCGATCAAAAGCTGCGAGGATCTGAGCGAGGCGGCGGAAGAGGCGGTGAAAACACTCTCATGAGTATACTCATCGACGAAACTACCAAGGTCCTGATCCAGGGATTTACCGGGGACAAGGGCACCTTCCATGCCCAGGAAGCGATGCGCTACGGCACCAAGGTGGTCGGCGGCATTACGCCCGGCAAGGGGGGCATGGAGCACCTCGGGCTGCCGGTATTCAACACCGTGCGGGAGGCGATACGGGCGACCGGCGCCACCGCGAGCATGATCTTCGTCCCGGCACCTTTCTGCGCCGACGCGGTGATGGAGGCGGCAGAGGCCGGGTTGCGCCTTAGCGTTGTCATCACCGAGGGGATACCGGTAGGTGACATGGTGCGGGCCAAACGCTACCTGGCCAGTTTTCCGGCCGCGGAGCGCCTGTGCATGATCGGTCCCAATTGCGCGGGTGTGATCAGCGTCGGCAAGGCCATGCTGGGCATCATGACGGGCGACATTTACACGCGCGGGAGCATCGGCATCGTCGCCCGCTCCGGCACGCTTGGCTACGAGGCGGCGGCCCAGCTTGCGCGGCACGGTCTCGGCGTGACGACCAGTGCCGGCATCGGGGGTGATCCGATAATCGGCAGTTCGTTCGTGGAGATTCTGAAGCAGTTCGAGCAGGACGACGAGACTGAGGCGGTGATGATGATCGGGGAGATCGGCGGGCCGCAGGAGGCGGAGGCGGCGCGCTGGGTTAAGGAAAACTCGCGCAAGCCGGTGGTCGGATTCATTGCGGGAGTTACGGCCCCACCCGGCCGGCGCATGGGCCACGCCGGCGCGATCATTTCCGACGACGCCGACACCGCCGCCGCCAAGGCGCAGATCCTGCGCAACTGCGGAATAACCGTCGCCGATAGCCCGGCTGAACTGGGCTCGACGATGGCCAATGTGCTCGCCAATCGGTAGCGGGGTCATATCCGACCAGGAATCCGTGGTCAGCGATAACGCCCACCTGCACGCGCTGGTAGCAACGCGGGGGAGGCGCTCGGCGATGTGCTGCGCACGCACGCCTTGCCCGGCGTGTACGAACACGTCATCGGACGATCTAGGGCGGCACAGTCCGCTTACTTCTCTACCACCAGCCCTTCTATGCCATGCTCCTCATGCAGCCGGGCAGTGAGTCGCTCGGCTTCGCCACGGCTAGCGACCGGACCGACACGAACGCGAAAGAGCGGTTTATGCTGGTATTGCGCTTGCTCGATGTAAGTGTTGAAACCACCCTCGCCGAGTTTTTGCCGTAAGGCCAGGGCATTATCCCGTTTCTGGAAGCTGCCGACTTGCACCGCCCAGGCCGAAGTCGCTTTCGCACCGGCGGAGGCGATCGTTTCATCCTCGACGGTATTGCCGTCGTCTACCGCAGGCTCGGGCCGCGCTGATGATTGCAAAACCGAAGCGGCGCGCCTGGTCTCGTCGGCCGGCGCTACCGATGACTCTATCGCCGCGCTATCAGAATTCGCCGTCGCTGCGCTTACCGGCGGCGGGCGCTCGGCAAGCTGCTGGCCGGGAGCGGGCTTATCGAGCGCATCGGCTTTAGGAATGTGAGGTACCGGCACCACCTGCGGGCGTGGCGGAATCTGCACCGGGATACCGGCGCGATCGCGCTCGACCGGGCCTTTCAACAGCATGGGGATGAAGATCACCCCCAAAGCGACCAGGATCACCGCACCGACCAGCCGTTGTTTGGCTCGCTGCTCCACCTTCCTTCTCCTCGAGGCGTTGGAACATGCCCCACAGTTTACCGGCCGCGCGCGAGGTCGGAAAGGCGTCTATGGCCACTCACCCGGAACAGGCTAACTCTCGCATGACCTCCGCAATTACGCGGAAGGAACCGAAAGCTAAGATGCAATCATCTATGCTGGACTCGCCACGCACCCTGGCCACCACCTCAGAGGCTGGTCCAAGCGCAGCGATCCGTGCACCATGGGCGCGCAGTCGATCCGCGACGCTCACCGCCGCCAGCGCTTGCGCATCGGCCAGATCGAGCAAATACCACTGATCCACTACGGCCAGTAAGGGCGTGGCGACGCCATCGAGGTCCTTGCGCCGCAACAGCCCAAACACGCAACGCACCTGGCCCTGTCTCGGCCGCGAATGCAGCAGCACCGCCAGGCGCGCGGCCGCTGCGGCATTGTGCGCAACATCCAACAGCCAATCCGGAGGGCCGACAACCCACTGCGCACGCCCCGGCAAGCGGACTCCAGGCAGAGTGCGGCGCGCGGCACTCGCCAAGCCCGCCGCCGGCTCGCCGAGCGCCTCTAGAGCCGCTAGCGCAGCAGCCGCATTGGCCAATTGATGTTGACCCGCCAAGCCCGGCAACGGCAATCCAGACAAGCGAGCGCTGCGCCCGCGCCACCACCAATGCCCAGCTCCGCTCTCCAGCCCAAAGTCGAAGTCCCGCCCTAGGCGGCGCGCCTCGCTTCCGAGCCGCGCTACGTACCGCGTCACCGAGCACGGCATATCCACCGAGCCCAGAATCACCGGGCGCCCCGAACGCATGATGGCGGCTTTCTCCCGGCCGATGCTGTCACGGTCATGGCCAAGCCAGTCCGTGTGGTCGAGCTCCACGTTGGTTAGCACGGCCACATTCGCGGACAGGATATTGACCGCATCCAGGCGTCCACCCATGCCGACTTCGAGCAGCCAGATATTACATTTGGCTGCTTGAAAGAGGTAGAACGCGGCCAAAGTGCCGAATTCAAAGTAGGTCAGCGAAATATCCGAGCGCGCCTGATCCACGGCCTCGAAGGCGTCGACGATGGCCTCATCCGTCGCTTCCCGGCCACCGATGCGAATCCGCTCGTTGTAGCGTTGCAAATGCGGTGAGGTATATGCGCCCGGATGATAACCCAACGCCTGTAGCATGGACTCCAGGTAGGCAACGGTTGAACCCTTGCCGTTGGTGCCGCCGACGGTAATGACCCGGGCGCCGGCACCATCCACGCCCAAGCGCTTGGCAACCGCCGCCACGCGCTCCAGCCCAAGGTCGATCGCCCGGGGGTGCAGCCCTTCCTGCCAGTACAGCCACTCTCCCAGGGTGGAGAAGCGCATGTTAGGCCCTGTTGCGAATTAGGTTACGACGCTGAGATCCTTCACGTTCGGCGACGGCCTATGGGTCAAGATGGCCAGCAGATTCGCCAACCGCTCGCGCATTTCGCGCCGATCCACGATCAGATCGATAGCCCCGTGCCGGAGCAAGAATTCGCTGCGCTGAAAACCATCCGGCAGCGTCTCGTGCACGGTCTGCTCGATCACCCGCGGGCCGGCGAAGCCGATCAGCGCACCCGGCTCGGCGACGTTGACATCGCCAAGCATGGCAAGGCTCGCCGAAACCCCACCCATAGTGGGATCCGTCAGCACTGAGATGAAGGGTATGCCCGCATTGGACAAACGTCCCAGCGCGGCGCCCGTTTTCGCCATCTGCATGAGTGAAAACAGTGCCTCCTGCATCCGCGCTCCGCCACTCGCCGAGAAACAGATCAGGGGCAGCCGCTCCTCCAAACTGGTATTTACCGCACGAACGAACTTCTCGCCCACGACCGAGCCCATTGAACCGCCCATAAACCGAAATTCGAAGGCAGCGGCCACGACAGGGATGCCGCATAGCCCCCCCTGCATAACGACCAAGGCATCTTTCTCACCGGTCCCCTTCTGCGCCTGGGTCAGCCGCTCCTTGTATTTCCTGCTATCACGGAAACGTAGCGCATCCACGGGCTGCACGTTCTCGGCGAGCTCGTCGCGCGCGCCCTCGTCCAAAAACACTTCAAGACGCTGGCGCGCGCCGATGCGCATATGGTGCGCGCACTTTGGGCAAACCTCGAGGCTTCGCTCCAGCTCCGGGCGATAGAGCGCGCTGTTGCAGGCGTCGCATTTGGTCCACAGGCCCTCGGGAACGTTGCGGCTACGGCGGTTATTGGCCTCCGTACGGATCCGGGAAGGCATCAGCTTCTGAAACCAGGTCATGCTAATTACGTCGCTCATGGCTCAGGCAGTTTCCGTAACGGATGTGTCCATGGCCCGGCGCATAGCGCCGAGCAGCTCCCGCACGGTGCCATACAGGGCCCGTGGTTCGTTCTGATGGGCTTCGATGCGCGCGACGATCGCGCTGCCAACCACCACCGCATCGGCAACGGCGGCAATGCGAGCCGCAGCGGCAGCATCCCGAATGCCGAATCCCACTCCCACCGGCAACTGCGTAACAGCACGGATGCGCGCCACGTGCGCGGCGACGTCATCGACATCCAGGCTGTCGGCACCGGTGACCCCTTTGAGGGAGACATAGTAGATGAACCCGCGCGCCGCCTGGCAGATACGCTCGATGCGCTCGACCCGCGTGGTCGGCGCGATCAGCCAGATGGGATCGAGCCCGCTCGCCTGCAGCGCCTGGACCAAATCCTGGCTCTCCTCCGGCGGCAGGTCCACGCACAGTACACCGTCTACGCCGGCCGCCGCAGCCTCGCGGGCGAAAACGCCATAGCCCATCTGTTCGATGGGATTGAGATAGCCCATCAGGACGACAGGCGTGTGTGCATCACCCGCGCGGAACTCGCCGACCATCTCAAGAACCCGCCGGATATTGACTCGATGAGCCAGTGCCCGCTCACAGGCCGCTTGGATGATCCGACCATCGGCCATGGGATCCGAAAACGGTATCCCCACCTCGATGATATCGGCACCGGCCTCCACCAGCACCTGCATCAGCGGCACAGTGACGGCGGGCTGCGGATCACCGCCAGTAATATAGGGGATCAGTGCCTTGCGGCCGCGCTCGCGGCAATAGGCGAAACGGCGCTCGATGCGGCTCATAGCTCCATTCCTTGCAGGGCGGCTACGGTGTTGATGTCCTTGTCACCGCGGCCGGAGAGGTTCACTACGATAATCCCAGCCGGCCCTATCTCGCGGCTCAGGAGTTCCGCATAGGCGAGGGCATGGGCGCTCTCCAGGGCCGGCATAATCCCTTCCGTGCGTGTCAGCGTGTGGAATGCGGCGATCGCCTCGCGATCGGTGGCAGCGACGTATTGAGCGCGGCCGTTGTCCTTGAGCCATGCATGCTCAGGCCCCACGCCGGGGTAGTCCAAACCGGCCGAAATCGAATGGGTGGCAAGGATCTGACCGTCGGCGTCCTGCATCAGATAAGTCCGATTGCCGTGCAACACCCCCGGCCGCCCGGCCGCAAGCGGCGCCGCATGGCGGCCGCTATCCAGCCCTTCACCACCGGCCTCGACGCCATAGAGCCGCACCGCGGCATCATCGAGGAAGGGGTAAAACAGCCCCATGGCATTGGAGCCGCCACCCACGCAGGCAATCAATGCATCCGGCAGGCGGCCTTCACGCTCGAGAATCTGCGCTCGCGTCTCGCGCCCAATGACCGCTTGGAAATCCCGCACCAGCGCTGGGTAGGGATGCGGGCCTGCCACCGTGCCGATGATATAGAAGGTATCGTCGACGTTCGCGGCCCAGTCTCGGAAGGCCTCGTTGAGAGCGTCTTTGAGAGTGCGCGTGCCGGCCTCGACGGCGACGACCTTGGCGCCGAGCAATCGCATCCGGTAGACGTTGACGGATTGCCGCTGAACGTCGGCCGCGCCCATGTAGATCACGCATTCCAGGCCCATCCGCGCCGCTACCGTAGCCGTCGCCACGCCATGCTGCCCGGCACCGGTTTCCGCAACGATGCGCGTCTTGCCCATGCGTGCCGCAAGCAGCGCTTGGCCCATGGTGTTGTTGATCTTGTGCGCGCCCGTATGATTGAGGTCCTCGCGCTTGAGGTAGATCCGGGCTCCGCCGAGCCGCTGCGACCAGCCCCGCGCGTAGTAAAGCGGGCTCGGGCGTCCGACGTAATGCGCCAGATCCGCATCGAGCTCCTCTAGAAACCGGGGATCGTCGCGGTAGCGCGCATAGGCTTGCGTCAATTCTTCGAGCGGCGCCATCAGCAGCTCCGGTACGAATTGCCCGCCATAGCAGCCGAAATGTCCGCCGGCATCCGGGAATTCCCGGTATTCGATCGGCACCTTATCCGACATAGCAACCTTGGACACGCGCTACCTCTCTGACGAATGCGCTCATGAGCTCGGGATCCTTGACTCCGGGTGCCGCCTCTACCCCGCTGCTGACATCCACCGCCCAAGGACGTGTTGCCAGAATCGCCTGCGCGACATTGCCGGGATGCAGCCCACCGGCTAGCACGATAGGTCGTCCCAACGCCCGCGGCACAAGCTCCCAGTTGAAGGTTCGACCGCTGCCCCCGGCTTGGCCGATCCGGTTGCTATCCAGCAGGAAACCGGCGGCGTCCGGATAAGCACGGGCATAGGTGACCGGGTCGATGCCCGCACCCATGGGCAGTGCCTTGATATAGGGCCGATGGTACCGGGCGCAATAGGCGTGCCCCTCCGCGCCATGGAATTGCAACAGATCGAGCGCCACGCGCGCCAGAACCTCCTCGACCATTGCCGCCGGCGCATCCAAAAAAAGACCGACCACGGTTACAAACGGCGGCAACGCCGCGACGATATCACAGGCAGCGTGCGGCGATAACCGCCGCGGGCTGCGCTCGTAGAAGACCAGCCCAACGGCGTCGACACCGAGCTGCGCGGCCGCAAGGGCGTCGTCGGGGCGGGTCAGTCCGCAGATTTTGATGCGTGTACGCAACCAACGATTCCGTATGGATCGAATCGAGGCCCATGAAACCGGGAGGAAAGCCGTAATGTTACTCGGGCGGTGAGCGTTACGCAAAAACCGGTAAGGCGCCACGCTCAGGAATGGCGAACCTCTCGGGATAGCGCACGCCGAT
>JAKDMK010000274.1 GCA_030452365.1 Nitrococcus sp. | reverse complement strand
AATGACCAAAGAAGAAGTGCGTAAGGAAAACAAAGAGACCGAGGGCGATCCGTACATCAAGGCACGCATTCGCGCACAGCAGCGCGAGATGGCGAGAAAACGCATGATGGCCGAAATTCCCAGGGCCGATGTGATCGTCACCAATCCGACTCATTACTCGGTTGCGCTCAAGTACGAAGACGGCAAGATGCGCGCACCCAGCGTCGTCGCCAAAGGCTCGCACCTGCTCGCGCTGAAAATCCGGGAGATAGGTCAGCAACACCACGTGCCGATGCTCGAAGCGCCGCCACTGGCGCGCGCCTTGTATCACCATGCCGAACTTGGCGACGAGATTCCGCAAACCCTTTATAACGCCGTGGCGGAAGTCCTTGCGTACGTCTACCAGCTTCGCCGCCATCGCCAATACGGCGGCAAAGCGCCATCCCTGCCTGAGGCGCTGGAAGTGCCTGCCGAACTGGATCCGGAAAACACGACGTCTGCGCCACCGAAAAGACCAGATAATCAAAATAGTCAATGAACACAATCGCCAAACTCAACTACGTATTCAGCGGTGTCCATGCCCGCAGCCTTACAGGCCCCTTATTGATACTCATGATCCTGGGCATGATGGTGCTGCCTCTCCCGGCCTTCCTACTGGACATGATGTTTACTTTCAACATTGCGCTTTCCATCATGGTGCTGCTCGTCAGCATCCATACGCACAGGCCGTTGGAGTTTGCGGCATTTCCCACCGTGCTATTGCTCACGACGCTATTGCGGCTGTCGCTCAATGTCGCCTCGACCCGTATCGTGCTCATGGAAGGCCATACCGGGCCGGACGCGGCCGGGAAGGTGATCGAGGCATTCGGCCACTATCTGGTGGGCGGCAACTACACGGTGGGCATCGTTGTGTTCATTATCCTGGTGGTGATCAACTTCATCGTCATCACCAAGGGCGCCGGTCGCATCGCGGAAGTCGCGGCGCGCTTTACTCTGGATGCGATGCCGGGTAAACAGATGGCGATCGATGCCGACCTGAATGCCGGCCTCCTTGGCGAGGAAGAAGCCGGCAAGCGTCGCAGCGCAATCGCTCAGGAAGCCGAATTCTATGGTTCGATGGACGGCGCCAGCAAATTCGTACGGGGCGACGCGATAGCGGGCATTCTGATTCTGCTCATCAATGTGATCGGCGGCCTGATCATCGGCGTAGTGCAGCATGATCTGGACATGTCGACAGCAGCCAGGAACTACACTCTGCTCGCCATTGGCGACGGTCTCGTCGCGCAAATTCCGGCGCTCATCATCTCTACTGCTGCGGGCCTGGTGGTAAGCCGCGTGGGTACCGACGAGGATATCAGCGGCCAACTCGCAAGCCAGCTTTTTTCCAGGCCCCAGGCGTTGATCCTGACCGCAGCCATCGTCGGTCTCATGGGCCTGATCCCGGGTATGCCGCATGTTGCCTTTCTGTTGCTGGCCGCCATACTGGGCGGCGCTGCATATATGGTGACTCGGCGCAAGAAGCAGGCAGCCGCGCAGGCGGTGGCTGCCCCTGCCGCGCACCCTGAAGTGCAGGACGCGAGCTGGGAGGACGTCACGCCCGTGGACATTCTGGGCCTCGAAGTGGGATATCGGCTGATCGCGCTGGTGGACAAGACGCAGGACGGCGAATTGCTGCGACGGATCAAGGGTGTGCGCAAGAAGTTCGCCCAGGAGATCGGATACCTGCCGCCTTCG
Source organism: Nitrococcus sp. (assembly GCA_030452365.1). Classification (GTDB taxonomy): domain Bacteria; phylum Pseudomonadota; class Gammaproteobacteria; order Nitrococcales; family Nitrococcaceae; genus Nitrococcus. The sequence goes on along the minus strand of JAKDMK010000274.1, from coordinate 2,568 downwards.
GTCCATATTCGCGACAATCTGGAATTGCGCCCCAATACTTACCGCATCACCCTCAAAGGCGTCGCGATCGGCGTTGGCGAGGTCAACGTGAGCCAGTTTATGGCAATCGATCCGGGGAGTGTTTCCGCCACGTTGCCGGGCATCGCCACCAAGGATCCCGCATTCGGGCTGCCGGCAATCTGGATCGAGAGCAACCAGCGCGAGCAAGCCCAAATTCTCGGGTATACCGTGGTAGACCCCGGCACGGTCGTGGCGACTCATTTGAATCATGTGATGCACACCCACGCGGCGGAGCTGCTTGGCCGCATGGAAGTACAACAGTTGCTCGATCGTCTGGCAAAAGACTTGCCGAAGCTGGTCGAGGACCTGACCCCGAAACTCCTGCCGCTTTCTACCGTGCAGAAGGTGTTGCAAAACCTGCTCGACGAGAGCGTGCATATTCGCGACATGCGGACCATCGTCGACGCCATGGCCGAGCACGCCCTACGCGTACAGGATCCGCATGAATTAACCTCCCTGGTTCGCATCGCTTTGGGCCGCGCGATCGTTCAGCAAATCTGGCCGCAAGCGGATGAGTTACAGGTCATGGCATTGGATTCATCCCTGGAAAGATTGCTGACCCATGCCTTGCAAGCCAGCCCGAACAGTGCCGGCATCGAGCCGGGGCTGGCCGATACCCTGTTGCGGGAAGCCGCTGGTGCGAGTCAGCGTCAGGAGAGGATAGGCCTGGTTCCGGTGCTGCTGGTGCCAGCCCCGTTGCGGACCCTATTGGCGCGTTTCCTGCGCCGAGCCCTGCCACAACTCAAGATACTGTCGCACGCTGAAGTACCCGATTCCAGCAACATCAAAGTTACCTCTATTCTTGGAGCAAGAGCATGAGCATTAAACGATTTTTCGCGAAAACAACACGTGATGCGTTGCACATGGTGCGCAACGCCCTTGGGCCCGACGGGGCGATTCTGTCCAATCGCACGGTCGATGGAGGCATAGAAATACTGGCTCTGAGCCCGAACGACGTCACTGCGCTCATGCCGCCGCCTGCAGGGGGCGAAGCCAAAGCCGCTTCAATTCCGGGCGGCAAAGCGCGTAGCGATGAGCCTCGTGAGGCCGGGTCTCACGGCAACGAACCTAACGGCGCCGAGCGTCCGGGTCAGACACAAGCCATCGTGCCTCCCGCCGGAAAAAAATTTCCTGAACGTGAAGCTCTGGCCGGTACAGGCCTCAAAGACTCGCCCCGGCTTCATTTCCCCGCTTTTGATGGGCAGCGGGAACGGCAAATAGAGCGCCGGACCATTCCTGATCTGTCCGACAAGTCCCGTCAAGCGCGCAGCCGGATGTTGCTCGAAGCGCATCAGGCGAAGTCGACGCCGGGTTCCGTCAATGGAGGCAAGGAACGGCAGCCGGCAATGCACTTGCGCAGATTGGCGGACCCATTGGCGGCGCCGGTGGCGGACCGCGTGGCAAGCTGGTTGGAGCCAGTGAAGGATACGGCAGCCACAGAGTCCGCGGCCCGCGCCAAAAAGCGGCGTAGCGCAATCAACCCGCGCAAAAAAAACGACCCGGTAGCCAAAGTTGCCCGGGTAGCCCGAATACCGGCAGTTCCCGCCAAAAAGAAACAATCCGGATTCGATCCCCGTCAGGTGGCCCACGAGGTGGCCGCGAACGTGCTCAACGAGATCAAGTCGATGCGCGGCACCCTGGAACAACAATTGGCCGTGCTCAGCTGGAACGAGCAACAACGACGCGATCCGGCTCGCGTGCGCATGCTGGGCCAGTTGCTGGCGGCAGGCTTCAGCGCCTCCCTGGCGCGCGATCTGCTCACCCGGTTGCCGGTGGGACAACCGGCACAGGAAGGGCAGCAGGAAGAGAAGTACGAGAAAGAAGCAATGAACTGGATAAAAACCGTATTGGCCGGCAACCTTCAGACGATTGGCGACGAGAACGAAATGCTCGAGAAAGGCGGCGTTTTCGCGCTGGTGGGACCCACCGGCGTGGGTAAAACCACTACCACCGCCAAACTTGCCGCACGTTGTGTGGTACGCCACGGCTCGGACAAGCTGGCGCTGCTGACCACGGACGGTTACCGGATCGGCGGCCATGAGCAACTACGCATCTATGGCAAGATTCTGGGGGTCTCGGTGTATGCAGTGAAGGATGCGCAAGATCTGACCCTTGCGTTGGCGGAGCTGCGAGGCAAGCACATGGTGCTGATCGATACCGTGGGGATGGGCCAGCGTGACCGGATGGTGGCCGAGCAGGTTGCGATGCTGACCGGATGCGGCGCCGAGGTCAAGCGTTTGCTGCTCCTCAATGCTGCGTCCAGCGGGGATACGCTGAACGAGGTCGTTCATGCCTATCAGGGCGACGGCCTGGCGGGAGCCATAATCACCAAGCTGGATGAAGCGGTCACCATGGGCTGCGCGCTCGACACCGCCATCCGCCATCAGCTGCCGCTCTACTACGTCGCCACAGGGCAGCGCGTACCCGAAGATCTGCATCTGGCGGACCCCGTTTGCCTGATCAACGATGCCTTTGACAATCTTCCCGCAGCCTCTCCCTTTGCCGTGC
>JAKDMK010000046.1 GCA_030452365.1 Nitrococcus sp. | reverse complement strand
CTCCTCAAGTTTCGGCACGTTACGGCTCGATCGGTAGTTGCCACCGGCCTTACTGAAGTCGCCGCTCCAGTCATCGGAGCCCTTGATGGTCAGGTTCTTCAAAGTGAGACGCTTACGCAGCTCTAAGGCGCTGCGCTCGACGCATCCTCTGCCGTCGATAACGTCGCCCGGCGAGGCTTGCTTGATCCGCTGCTGCAGGTTGCATGCGGCCTCCTTGCCGCCGACCTCACTGGCGGCCATGTCGCCGACCTCGACGCCAGCCTTGTCGCCGACCTCGACGCCAGCCTTGTCGCCGACCAGGGAGAACGACACGGTCCTACTGGCGAGACGTTTACCTTTTCCCCCATTACGGTTGAAAACGTGCACAATGAGGGTGTGGGCGCCGAGTTCCAGATCCCATGCCTTGTAATCATTGCGGGATCCGCCCGCCATCGCGTACGGCGCTAGATTGTCGGTTTGGTAGGGCTTTCCATCGAGGACGAAAACCACGCTCTTGTCGCCATTAACACGCGGGTTTGCCCGCAGTGTCAGCGACGAGCCCAGTTGCGACACATTGAGCTGTTGCCCAGTTTGGAGCCCACTCAGATCAGTATCTTTTGCCGCATCGACCACCGTCAGCTGGATGGTACCTCCTCCGCCGCCGGCCTTGGGGGCAACCTTGTCGCTAAACTCACTGGCGGCCATGTCGCCGACCTCGACGCCGGCCTTGCCGCCGACCAGGGAAAACGACACGGTCCTACTGGCGAGACGTTTGCCTTTTCCCCCATGACGGTTGTATACATGCACAATGAGGGTGTGGGCACCGGGCTCCAGATCCCATGCCTTGTAATTCTTGCGGGATCCGCCCGCCATCGCGTACGGCACTAGATTGTCGGTTTGGTAGTGCTTTCCATCGAGGACGAAAACCACGCTCCTGTGACCCTTAACACGCGGGTTTGCCCGCAGAGTCAGCGACGAGCCCCGTTTCGACATGTTGAGCATTTGCCCAGTTTGGAGCCGACGCAGATCGGTATCGGTTGCCGCATCGACCACCGTCAGCTGGATGGTACCCCTACTCTTTCCATAACAAACGCCGCAAGCAATAATCAGAGACAGGCTGATAATGTATACGAACAGATAACGTGAACGAGTCATCGTTGCGTCCTCCGTGACAACAATAGACAGCGTTCGAATTTTATAGGTTTACCTATAGCAAGATGTGATTAACTTCCCATTGTTGGCGTGCACTACTTCTTCTGCGTGCTGCGATGGGACACCAGAGTTGGAGAAGGATAGCGATGGTGAGGACGCAGAGGTGATTTGCAAGGCGGCTAGTCGCCGAAATTGGCGCTTCTATGGGTACGCAGGAGGCCGCAAACACCGCTGCACTGGCCGGCGGCGCGGCAACGGCTCTGGCCAGATCTCGCGCGGGGCGTGGAGGTAGATCCGGTTGACTGCTCGTCGACAAAGCAGGAGTCGGCCTGCGCGGCCATCTGAACGCCCCTACCGCTTGCGTCGAAGGATCACTAAATCCTGCCTATAATCGATGATCCCTTCGATGATCTGCACTACCTCGAAATCTGCATTGGTCCACTCCGACCTGATGTACTCCGGGGCGACGACCGTATTGCCATAACTTCCCTCTATCCCGACTAGCAGGCTGGCAACCTTAAACGTATTCTGGTTCTTGATGCTATCGTGCAGAAAATCATATTCTTTGTAGAGGATTCCCTGTTCGGCCAGCTTCCGAGCACAAGCCGCCTCCTCCATTCCGAACGTCGACGTGAGATGCCCCATTGCGGCCATGCCCTCTGTAGTGAGGAAACAGTAGCCACCTGGCTTGACGACCCGGGCAAGTTCAGCCAGCCAACTTTTCTGATCTTCCCTATTGAGATGCGAGAAGATAGATACTGAGTAGATAAGGTCGAAAGACGCATCTAGGTACTTGAGCGGCGGGTGGAACGCATTGACGTACGCCTCGACCTGGGGATAGGCCTTCTGCACGAAAGCGATGCTTGTTTCGTCTACATCGCACGCGTAATACGCGGGATTGGGATAGCGGCGCGTAAAATGGAGCAGCTGCCGCGCGACGCCACAGCCAAAATCGAGAATACGAATCCGCTCGTTCAGCGCAATGCCCTGGTGCAGTGCACAGGTTACGATGGGCATTACCGTCTGGATGCCAGAGATATAGTAATGGCGAATGCTACGAGAGGACGTTTTTCGCATGCTTGAGTTGGGCGGCACGGGATAATCAATGATGCCAAGACCTTGCTCCAACTCTACCTGAAACCGCTGTAGCTGATTCAGGCCCAGCTTGGCCATCTTCTTAATAGGATGTGCATGATCCATGGCGTCACCTCCGTACGTGATCGTATAGGTCGTGTAAGAGTGGTGCGGGGTCTGCGGTCAGACTGGCGGAAAATCGCTGATCTCGTCCCCAGCGTTGCATAAGCTTTGATGGCTCACGCAGCGGCGTTGAGCGCATCGAGGTAATGCAACAGTTCTCGTTCGCAGGTTTTGTTCGAATTTATCGCCCTGCCTGCTGCCTGCGCCCGCCTGCCGGCGGGCAGGTGCCGCAGGCAGGTGCGATTTGAAGAAGCGTACTCAAGCTGGCAGGCGCGCCGGCTGACCCAAGAGGAGGCGGCTCGGGGTTCATGCGCGGACCTTGCGCCGCTATATCGACCACTACGAGGAAGGACGGGCTGGTTGGGCTGATCGACAAGTGCCTCGCCCAGGCCTCCCACCGGCGCGCGCCGGTCGATGAGGTCACCCGGCTCGACGCACTTTACCGCGAGCGCTGCGAAAGCTGCAACGTCAAGCACCTCTACAGCTTCTATTGCCGTTGCCACCGCTGCAAACGCAGCTACACCTGGGTGAAGAATCACCTGCAGATCGTACCATGAGACCGCACAAGTCTATTTGTTGCTAAGATTTCAACCTTGCATAATAGCGGAGTTGCACTATATTGCTGGAATGCTCTCTACTCACGGTGAATGGCGCCAGTACCGGTTTTGCCCGTGGCAACTTGAGTATTTGAACAATTCAAGCCAAAGAAGTATCGAAAATGCAGCGAAGCGGCGTTGCAGGATCCTGCGACCAGATGCTGCGACTCCGCCTTACGGCTCCGCGTCGAATGACAGTACGGAAAAGGTGGCCTGCGCGGAAGGAGGGTGAATAGTTACGAAGAATGATTGCTTTAGATAACGGGGCACATGTGTTGAGCAGTTCTCTAAACGGTGCGTGTCTATACGGCTTCATAGGATGGACCTAGGGCGGTATGGATGGCGAAGTAATATTCTTGAAGGTGGGAGGTTGATTATGGGCTGGGATACGGTTCAAGCGGATTGGCAGCGGCATGTGGGTCAGGTACGGATACGCTGGGGCAGGTTGACCGAGGAGGATCTAAAAGAGATCAACGGCCGCCGCGACGTTCTGGCTGAGAAGATCCAACGCAAGTATGATCTTCCCAAAGTCAATGCAGAAGAGGAAATTACGATATTCGCGCGCCGATTCGACAAGGCGACCCATCACGGCTAACGAGAATGAGCGAACGGGCCGACGCCCAAAGACAGCGAGCGGATAGCGCCTGCGGACGCCAATCCATGACATCGGTGCTTGCCGACGTTGTTGATATCCATTAGACATCAGCTGTTGGGCAAGCGCTGATTTTCCTTGTCACACCGGCGAAATCTACCCCTGGACACCGAATCCGGGGGTAGATCGCCCTTTGCGCGTATTGACTTGAGAATCACTTCCCTGCGCTCCGGCGCGTAACCCCTGTTTGTCCCCCAAGACTAAACCAAGTGACCGCTACGTGGCCCGCTGGCGCGCCATGGAGAAAACCGCGCAGACTGTGGCTTGATGGCTTTACCTCTGATCAGCACCATAGTCCGCTGCCAACGAACGCTCGCGCGCCGCCACCCAGACGAGACCTCTGTACCGACACCGATGAGCCTGGAAACCGCTCTGTCCCGCTATGGCTTCACTTTTGCCGCGCTGCAAACGGCTGCTGGCCTGACACGCCTGGATGCGATGTTTCTGCGTTATCTTGGCGAGAACGCGCAACCGCTGACTGGCCAGCTTACGGCTTACCGCCAGGGCCGAACCTCTGGGGCAGTTGAAACCAGCGCGCTGCTGCTCGCGCTTGCCCCATACCTGGAGCACTTCATCACCGACCTTTTCGGCATTACGGATGTGGTGGAAGAAGCGCGCTCGGCGACCCTCAGCCATGATGTCGTAATGGCGTTCAAACAAGAGTTTGTCCTCAAACGGGTCAAAAGGCTTCGCCAGAGTGTCGCGGAAACCTATCAGAGCCTGAATGCCTGGTTGGATGGCCGGATTGCCGATACCAGCGCGCCCGACCGGGAGCACGCGGTGGCCGAATACGCCATGGAGCTGCTGCTGGATCCCGCGGCCAACGCGGATTCGATCGAGCGCGTGACCCGCTGGTGCAAGCTCGCCCGCAACGACCCTAGAGCCCGGTCGTCGGTGGCGGGCTGGGCCAGCTTCAACCTACCCGAAAGGCTTGATCACGCGCGGCTGGTTCCGCTGCAGCGGGTGGATGCACACGGCGCGGTGCGCCTACAAGCCAACCCCGAGCGCTGGCGCCGACGCGATGGCTTCAAGCTCACCGACGCGCGGATGGATGCGCGCCACGTGCAGAGCGAGGTTCATTACTGCATCTACTGCCATGAGCACGATGGCGACTTCTGCTCCAAGGGCTTTCCCGAGAAAAACAATCATCCCGAGCTTGAGTTCAAAGCCGATCCCCTGGGCGTGACGCTCACCGGCTGTCCGCTCGAGGAGAAGATCTCGGAGATGCACGCGCTCAAGCGCGCCGGCCAAACCATCGCGGCACTGGCGGTGGCCATGGTGGACAACCCCATGGTGCCGGCAACCGGGCATCGCATCTGCAATGACTGCATGAAAAGCTGCATCTACCAGAAGCAGGATCCGGTCAATATCCCGCAGATCGAGACCCGGGTCCTGACGGATGTCCTCAATCTCCCCTGGGGGGTGGAGATCTACCATCTGCTCGCGCGCTGGAACCCGCTGCGCCAGGAGCAATACCTCCAGCAGCCGGACAATGGCCGGCGCGTCCTGGTGGCCGGCATGGGGCCGGCCGGCTTTACTATGGCCCACCATCTCACCATGGAGGGCTGCTCCGTGGTGGGCATCGACGGCCTCAAGATCGAGCCGCTGCCAGGCGAGATCCTGGAGCATCCCGTGCAGCGCTGGAAGGATCTGAAAGAGCCCCTCGACGAGCGCATCCTGCTCGGCTTCGGCGGCGTCGCCGAGTACGGCATCACCGTGCGCTGGGACAAGAGCTTTCTGAAGCTCATCTATCTGTCGCTGGCGCGCCGGGCAAATTTTCGCGTTTACGGCGGCGTCCGTCTCGGTGGAACCATCACTCTGGAGGACGCCTGGACACTCGGCTTCGATCATGTCTGCAACGCCACCGGTACAGGACTGCCACGGGTGATCCACATGGGCAACAGCCTGGCGCGAGGTATGCGCCAGGCGAGCGACTTTCTCATGGCGTTGCAGCTCACCGGCGCCGCTAAGGCATCGAGTCTCGCCAACCTCCAGGTTCGTCTGCCCGCCGTTGTCATCGGCGGCGGCCTGACCGGCATCGATACGGCAACCGAGGTCCAGGCTTATTACATCAAGCAAGTGGAAAAGATCCTTGGGCGCTACGAAGTATTGGTTGCCGAGCTCGGTGCGGAGCTCGTTACCGATGGGCTCAATCCCGAGGACCGCGCGACCTTAGCCGAGCTCCTCGAACACGGGGCTGCGGCACGAGGTGAGCGCGAGCGGGCGGCGGCGGCCGTCGAGGCCCCGGACTTCACACCACTGCTGCGCGAGTGGGGCGGCGTGACTCTCGCCTACCGCAAGGGAGTCAACGCCTCACCTGCCTATATCCGCAACCACGAGGAGGTGGTCAGGGCGACCGAGGAAGGTCTGTTCTATGCCGAAGGCCTGGAGCCGCTCTACGTAGAACTCGACGGCTATGGCCACGTGCAAAGCTTGGTGTGCCGCCGTATGAAGTGTGAGGAAGGTCGCTGGTTGGCAACGCGGGAGGAAGTGACCCTGCCTGCCCGATCGATTTTCGTCGCCGCGGGCACCGTCCCAAACACGCTATATGAGCGCGAGTACCCCGGCACCTTTACCCTTGACGGTAACCACTATCTGGCCCATGTAGCCCATGCCACTGGGGTCCAACCGGTGGGCTTGGCAAGCCACTGCAAATCCCCGGAATTCGGCCCATTCACATCGTATGATCAAGATAACCGGCGCGTGACTTTCCTGGGAGATACACATCCTGCCTTTCACGGCAGTGTGGTAAAAGCGATCGCCTCGGCAAAACGCAGCTATCCGCTGGTCATCGAAACCCTCCACCGCCAACCGGCTACGGCGGCATTCACGGCGGGCGATTTCCTGGCGCGAATGGATGATCTGCTCGTGCCCCGGGTGGTCGAAATCAAACCGCTCAATCCGGCGCTGGTCGAGCTCTGGATACGCGCCCCCTTGGCCGCTCGCAACTTCCGCCCGGGCCAATTCTTTCGCCTGCAGACTTTCGAGTCGTGCAGCCCCGTCGTGGCGGGTACTCGATTGCAGATACCGCTGCTCACGGTAAGCGGCACGGGTATCAGAAATGACATGATCCGGCTCATCGTCCTGCAATGGGGCATCGCGGCGCGCCTGGTCGGGCGTTTGCAGCCAGGCACGCCCCTGGTCCTAATGGGGCCCACCGGCGCTCCGAGCGACATACCGCGGGAGAAGACCATTTTGGTGGTAGCGGGCCGCTGGGGCGCCGCGGTGATGCTCGATATCGGCGCGGCGCTGCGTGCCGCCGGCAACCGAGTGCTTTACGTCGCCGCTTTCGGCGACGCCGCCGAGGTGGACCATCAGGATGAGCTGGAAGCCGGCGCCGATCAGATCATCTGGTGCACGGCACGCGCGCCAATCGTGCGCGCGCGTCGTGCCCAGGACACCAGCGTCGTGGCCACGGATATGGTCGAGCTGGTGCGTGGCTATGGCAACGGTGAGATTCGTTGCGCGAGCACTGCGGCCATTGCGCTGCATAGCGTGGATCGGATCATGATCATGGGTGGTACCGGATTGCTTAAAAGCTTCCAAGACGCGCTCAAGAAAACGTTGAAGCCCTACTTCCAATCCAATGTGGAGGCCTTCGGCACGGTCGGAAGCCCGATGCAATGCATGCTCAAGGGTGTCTGCGCCCAATGCCTGCAGTGGCAGATAGACCCGGACAACGGCGAGCGGACCCGCCCGGTGTTCTCCTGCGCCGGTCAAGACCAGCCGTTGTCCTGGATTGATCTCGACAATCTGGCGGCACGCCAGCAGCAAAATCGACTCTCTGACCGCCTGGCCGAGTTATGGCTCGATTATGTGCTGCGCCAAGCCGACGGCTGAGCACCAGCGCCCACTGCGCTTGGGTGCGCAGCCCTAGTCTTGAACCCAGAGCCAGGAGAATCGTGCTTGCGCTTGGCGTCGGAGAATCATGGCTCCTAGGGGCAATCGTCAATCGTCGTGAAAAACGCGGCTTGCGAGAATGTCCTCGGCCTCGATCGTCATAAGCTCCTCGGAGGTTGGCTCCCCGCCCTTTGCGAACAATCGGTTGGCATGCCGCAGTCGTGCTCGGTCGAGTCCATTGCGCACGGAACGCGCATTGGCGAAATGCTCTTGCTTCATCCGCCGCTCAAGGTAACCGGCAAAAGCTTTCTCGGCCGCCTCGTCGAACCGATAGTTCTGTTCGGCCAGCATGAGATTCGCGATCGCGAGTAGCTCCTGCGCCGTATAGTCAGGGAACTCGATATGATGCGCGATACGCGAGCGGATCCCAGGGTTGCTCTTAAAGAACGTGCTCATTCGCTCTTGGTAGCCGGCAAGGATCACGACCAAATCCTCGCGATTCTCCTCCATTACCTGCAGCAGAATCTCAATGGTCTCTTGGCCATAGTCCCGCTCATTCTCCGGACGATAGAGGTAGTAGGCCTCGTCGATGAACAGCACGCCGCCCATCGCGCGTTTGATGACCTCCTTGGTCTTCGGCGCGGTATGCCCGATGTACTGGCCAACCAGATCATCGCGAGTGACGGATACCAGGTGGCCCTTGCGCACATAGCCAAGCCGATGCAGGATCTCAGCCATACGAAAGGCAACCGTGGTCTTGCCGGTGCCCGGATTGCCGGTAAAGCTCATGTGCAGGGTGGGCGCGCCGGTAACGAGATTGTGCTTCGCCCGTAGGCGGTCCACGAGAAGCAGAGCCGCAATCTCGCGAATGCGGGTCTTGACGGGCTTCAGTCCAACGAGCTCGCGATCGAGCTTATCCAGAACCTCTTGGACATTCGATGCGCGGAACTCCTCTTCGAGACTGATCTGCCCGCTCTTCTCAGCCTGTTCGCCCACGCTGCTGCGCTCTGAATCATCTGACATGACTTCACCCGCTTGTGACATTGCGTCTTTCGGCTTCAGCCGCTGGTCGAGCCATTCGATGAGTGCCTTGGCTTGCGCTCATGGCTGCGGTTCATGCTATTTCCAGGCCGAGGCCGGCCTTCTGCGCAACGCGCAAGGGCCGGCCTCGGAGCGCCCTTAGTAGCGGCTGCCCGCCGGTTTCTCGGTCGCATAGCTATGGACCGTGTAGCGGATTGCCCGACCGTCCACCTCCTGGCGGTTGAGCCGGAATCCAGGCTCTTCCTTAGGCCGGTTGACGATGAAGGACATACGCGGCGTCTCCCAACCACGACTGCTATCGAAGGCCGTCACACGAATGTAGTGATTCGGATAAGCCTTGCGGCAGTTGTTGACCTCCAGCAAAGCACCGGCTGGATCCCGCAGATCGAACATCGGCAGGTCCCACATCTCCCAGTAGGTATTACGGGGATGCGGATCGTCGGTGAACTCGACATTCACCGCCCAGCGGTTTTGCACGGCGTATTCGATCTGCGCCCTGATTTGCTGGTCGGAGAGATCGGGCAGAAACGAGAACTGACCTTGAGTGATCTTCATTGAGGTAACCTCCTCGCTTTAGACAGTGATTTCCGGCGTCGGCACGAAGTCCGGGGTATCGGTGGAGTCGTAATTGAACGTGATGTCCTTCCACGTCTCGAGCGCGACCTGCAGCGGCTGGCACCACTTGGCCGCCTGATCCAGCACCTTCGGACCCTCGTTCCAGATGTCCACGCCCTCGTTGCGGGCCAGTACCATCGCCTCCAGCGCCACGCGATTGGCGGTCGCGCCCGCGGCGATGCCCATGGGATGGCCGATGGTGCCACCGCCGAACTGAAGGATCACGTCCTCGCCGAGATACGTGAGCAGCTGGTGCATCTGACCGGCATGAATGCCGCCCGAGGCCACCGGCATCACCTTGTTAAGCGACGCCCAATCCTGCTCGAAGAAAATGCCCTCCTGCAGATTCGGCTCGAGGTGAGTCTTCAACAGGGTGTCGTAGAACCCCTTGATCATGAGCGGGTCGCCTTCGAGCTTGCCGACGACCGTGCCCGCATGAATATGGTCGACCCCGGCCATGCGCATCCACTTGCAGATTACGCGGAAGTTCATGCCGTGGTTCTTCTGGCGCGAATAGGTCGAGTTACCGGCGCGGTGCAAATGCAGGATCATGTCGTTCTTGCGCGCCCACTTGGCCATGCTTTGGATGGCGGTGTAGCCGATCACGAGATCGATCATGATGATCACCGAGCCAAGCGATTTCGCGAATTCGGCGCGCTCGTACATCTCCTCCATGGTGCCGGCGGTGACGTTGAGATAATGGCCCTTGACCTCGCCGGTCGCCGCCGAGGCTCGGCTCACCGCCTCCATGCAATAGAGGAAGCGGTCGCGCCAATGCATGAACGGCTGCGAGTTGATGTTCTCGTCGTCTTTGACGAAGTCCAGCCCGCCCTTAAGCGCCTCGTATACCACGCGCCCGTAATTGCGGCCAGAAAGACCAAGCTTGGGCTTGGTGGTGGCACCGAGCAGCGGGCGGCCGAATTTGTCGAGGCGCTCGCGCTCGACCACGACGCCAGTGGCCGGGCCTTGGAAGGTCTTGAGGTAGGCGACCGGGATGCGCATGTCTTCCAGACGCAGCCCCTTCACCGCCTTGAAGCCGAACACGTTGCCAATGATCGACGCCGTGAGATTGGCGATCGAGCCGGGCTCGAACAGATCGAGGTCGTAAGCGATATAGGCGAAATACTGCTTGTCGGTGTTAGTCCCTGGGCCGGTATTCGGCACCGGGTCCACGCGGTAGGCCTTGGCGCGATACAGCTCACTGGCGGTCAGGCGGTCGGTCCAAACCACCGTCCAGGTGGCGGTGGAGGACTCGCCTGCCACCGCCGCAGCGGCCTCTTCCGGATCCACACCCGGCTGCGGGGTGATTCGGAACAACGCGATAATGTCGGTGTCCTTGGGCTGGTAGTCAGGCTCCCAATAGCCCATCTTCTTGTAGGGAATGACCCCAGCCTTGTAGCGCTCTTCACCGGTTAGTTCTTGCTTCGACATAACTCTCCTCCAGATATTGACCTGTGGATTCTGGCGCACAGCCATTGCGGGAGAGCGTACGCCAGCGTGTGAATAAATAACAATTAATTATTTTTATACAACCATAATTAATTAT
>JAKDMK010000273.1 GCA_030452365.1 Nitrococcus sp. | reverse complement strand
GCGGGCGTGGTGTCGCGGCACTGCCGAATTGGGCCCTTGACGAATACCGGGGTCAGGGGCAATTGGTCGTCCGTTCGCTAGGCTGTGACGGCCTCTGGAGTCCGCTCTACGCTGCGGTTCGAGAAGAGAGCCGGGATGCCCCGTTCATCGACGCCTTCTTGACCCTGGCAAGGGCGGTGAGGACCGATCGCTTGTCTGGCATCCAGCCGCTTGCAGTCTGAGACGGCGCTGTTCCCTTTGGCGTTAATTCCCAATGTGCGAACTGCTGGAGCCACGGCAGATCAATGTCGAGCACTATTCGGTAGAGGAAAAGTAGTGCGCTCAAGGCCGAGTCGAGGAAGCCACGTTTTGCCGGGAGGCAAGATGCGAGAGAAAACCCTCGACCTCCACAGCGCCTATGTCAGGCGGGTGCCGTTTGCCGTGAAATAGGATAAAGTGCCGAATCCAGAAGATGTATGCTTGTTCCGTGCGAATGCTGTAGTGTTTGCGGCGGATGCGCTCACGAACCTGATTAAGCAGACGGGGCTGGTCAGCCATGACGCCAAACCCTTCATGGTTACCGCAGCCTATCCCGGGCATTCTAACGGAAATACAGGGGCTTACCGCCAGGTTGGCCAAATTACACGTTGGATGCAACACTGTGTAATATTGTCCATCGTGAGCCGGAATGTGAGAGTCTCTATGTCCTGGCTTGGTATCCGCCTCGAGAATTTGGCTACGTTCGGGGTACCATGTTTGCCCGAACCAAATTCCTGCGAGGCGAGCGTGGCTAAGCCAAACTATTCGTTCGAAAAGCGCCAACGCGAACTGGCGAAGAAGAAAAAGAAGGAAGAGAAAACCCAGCGCAGGCTCGCTAAGAGCCCGGCCTTGGATGCTGCAACGGTTGAGTTGTCGCCTGATGCATCGGCACCTGGCGATGGCGACATATCGCCCGGAAATACCTGACTTCGAGTCTTTGAATGCGACAGAACAAACTTTACGTAGGAAACTTCCCGTACTCGGTGGATGAGGCGCAGTTGCGTACGGTGTTCTCAGTCTATGGGGAGATCAGTGAATTGGCCATGATCATGGATCGTGATACTGGCCGCCCGAAAGGGTTTGCATTCATCACGTTTTCATCACAACAAGCGGCCGAGAAGGCGCTGGAGCAAAACGGCCGTGATCTTGGCGGGCGGCCAATGAAGGTCAATATGGCCATGGAGCGGGACTCTCGTGGGGGCGGCGGTCGTGGTGGTCGTGGCGGACGCCCTGGCGGCGGAAATCGTCCTCCGCGTTGGTAATTAGAGAAGGTATAGCGAGGGAGACGCCTCGGCTGATGTCGTCGTAGAGCCGTTCGATGCCGCGCCCTTTTCCCTCGCCTTGCACAAGCTCTTCATGGTTTAGCACGAGATGCGCACGCACTCGTCAGACGTAGAAGTCGAGCTCTTCCTGATGCTTGAGCAGATCCCGCAATTTATGCGGATTGTCACCGAAGAAGAACACCAGCCCCCAATGGGTGCCGAAGGCGGTGCGTTTGGTGACCGTCTCCTGCAACGGCGGGCTCAGCTCGTGGTAGTCGAAGTAGGGGTGTTCCTCGGTCTCCTGCGGTAGCTCCAGCCGGCTGACCACGCGGCGGCGCGGATAGACGCCGAAGCAGCCAGCGTGGCCCTTGGCATCCGCCACCGGCTTCGGAAAGAAGGCCGCGATCTCTTCTTCGGTGGTCTTGGGATCGAATACCAGAATGGAGGCCTGATAGGCGTTGAAGTCGTAGGCTCGCTCGATCAGCTCGAACGCCTTGAAGCCAGGCGGCCGGTACGCCACCTCGCCGAAATACAGGCTGCCGTCGCTGGTGACGAAGTATTCCGGGTGAATCTGCCCGAACCGGATGTCGAAGGCTTTGATTAGCTTTTCGACTTCTTGGGTGATCGCGGTGCGCCAGCTTTCCAGCTCCGGTGTGGCCGGCACGAATACGGAATAGCCCAGGGTGACGTATTCCGAAATGTTCAGAAAGCGGATCTTGCCGTCGTGAACCCAGGCCTCGACCGCGAACTCCCAGCCGTCCAGGTGGCTTTCCATCAACAGCGGATAATCGGTTTCGGGGATGGCGTCCACATCCTCCGGCGTGCGGATCACTCGATGGCCCAGGCAGCCGGCCTTGTCGAAGGCCTTGAGGTGGATCGGGTCGTTCGGATCGCCGTCGAGGTGGAGCAGCGTCTGGTTGACCCGCTTCAAAAAGCGAATGACGTCGTCTTTTTCGTGCGCTTCCTCGAAGATGCCGACCCGAATACCACCGAGTTGGGCCCGGCGCTTCATCAGCGCCTTGTCGCGGAACAGCACCGCTTGGCCGTGCAGCCGCGGGCTGCCCATGAGCACGGCGTTGATGGCACCGGCCCATTCGACGGTTTCTTCGAACAGCGGGATGGCGACATCCACGCCTTCAGCCTTCAGGCGTTCGGCGATTTCCATGGAACGCTCGTTCATACGCTCGAAATCCCAGGGAATATACGGAATGTCGTGCTGCTCGCAGTAGTCCGTGGCCCAGGGCGGCGCGACGACGATGTAGCGGCGGTCGAAACGATCGGCCGCCTCGATCGCGCCCAGCGCCCAACCGAGCAGGGCGACGTAACCTTTATCCGGATTCTTGTCCATACCAAAGCTCCAGCGGGACATGTCAACTTGGTTGGACAACGAATTCTTGGATAGTTCAAGTTGGCTTTGGCGCCAGCCGCGGTGCGTGATAGGCCACGGCGTCCGCTACCGCCGCTAGGCCTGGATCGTCGTCTTGCCTGACCAATCCGGGTAAAGGTCCACCCGCTAAGGTTTCCACGCAGGCGCGGGCACAGCCGGCGAGGGACTCAGCGTTATAGCCGCCTTCCATCATCAGCACCAGCCTGCCGTCGCAGAGCCGGTCCGCCAGGTCCATCACGATGCGAGTCAGGTGCCGGAAGCCGGTAGCGTCCATGGTAAAGGTCCGGTCCAGGTAGTGACAATCAAATCCCGCCGAAACCAAAATGACCCGCGGTTCGAACACCAGCGCCGCCAGCACAAATAACTGCTCGAACGCCGCGATCAGGGCCGTGTTGCCGCTGCCCACGGGTAACGGCACATTCAAGGTGCGATTGGTGCCGGCGCCGGTGCCGGTCTGCTCAATTTGACCGGTGCCCGGATAGAACGGCGCGCTGCAATGGGTGTCACAGAGCAGCACGTCGTTTATAGGGTAGAAGATGTCCTGAGTGCCGTTGCCGTGATGCAGATCCCAGTCGATGATCAGCACCCGCTCCATTCCGAGAGCCGCTTGGGCATGGGCGGCGGTTACCGCCACGTTGTTGTAAAGGCAGAACCCCATCGCCCGCTCGGCTAGGGCGTGGTGGCCGGGTGGGCGCACGCAGCAGAACGCGCGCCGCGCATCTCCTGCGGCGATTGCCTCCAGCGCGGTGACGCCACTGCCGGCTGCCAGCTTGGCAGCCTGCACGCTCTCAGGCGAAACCGCGGTGGTGTCCCGATCCAGCCAGCAGGCGCGTCCTGCCAGCGCCTCGATCAGCGTGATGTGCTCTTGGCTGTGCACCCGCCCAAGCTCGACGGGACCGGCCGGCCGTGGGTGGCGCCACTCAGCATTGGTCGCGGTGGCTTCCAGCAGCGCGTCACGAACCACGCTCAGCCGGGTCGGACGTTCCGGATGCACCCAGCGACGCGCGGCTTCCTCCTCCGAGCCGTATTGTGCCCGCAACAAGGCCTGCACCGCCGCGGTCCACTCCGGGTGTGCCGGATCCCAGCCGGTCGGATTGTGTCCGAGCATGGCCTCGTCGTAATACAGCAGTACCTTGTCGCTCATAGGTCTAGTCGTGCGTCCGACCAGGGCATTTGTGCGGCCCAGCTTGCCCGCGCCGCGTCGATGACCGGCGCCGCCAGATCATCGGCTACCGTTGCCGGATCGCCGGTTTCGGCCGCCAGGTAATGAAACACGTACAGGCGCGCGGCGAACTGACCAAATGGCAGCGAGGATTCCCCTTCCAGCTCGCCGTGGTTGGCGGTCGAGGTCACCACACCGTGGCCCCAGTTCTGGCCCTTGTCGCGGTTGGGATTGAAGAAATAGACGCGCCAGCCGCCGCTGGCGTCCTGGGCGATACGCTGAATCGACACCGCGTGCCAGCCCACGAAGACAGCCTCGTGATTGGTTACGGCGACACCGCAGGGTTGGGCGTAGACCATATCCCGGCCGCCGTTAAAGTGCGGGTGGTAGCTGGCATAGAACAGCCGCACGAACGCCTCGAGATCGTGCACGCTGCCCGTGCCTTCGTGCACAGCGGAGCCAAAGTCGCGCGG
>JAKDMK010000045.1 GCA_030452365.1 Nitrococcus sp. | reverse complement strand
ACGCGGTGCGAGAGAATATCCGGGCAATGGAATTACACATGGTGTCTGAACGACCGCTCCAACCGGGTTTACCGCGCCATGCGCCGCGACTGGAGCAAAAGCCACGCCGCTTGCAGCTAAAGGTGGCCAGATGCTCGGTGTGTGTGATAGGTGCCGATCGGAGCGACGCCCCATCGTGCGCGGCGATAAGACTATATGCTGCGGACCGATGGAGAGCGTCGAGAAACGACTCGGGTCCGGCTGACAAGATTGCGCTCATCGCCCTCATACCCCCCACGCGGTTTTCCGCATCCGGCGGTTGGATGCCCAGTGACTTACGAGCAAAACGACCTCATTGTTACAAGCCACTCGCTACCGTATCCAAGCACAACGCTCCATCAGATAACAAAGACAGTCCTGGCGGATGATCTGTTCGTCCAATGTCAGCATCGAAGGCATCGCGGACTTTTTCAGCACCAAGCGTCCGCCCGCGTTCTCGAAATACAGGTCAGTCACATCATCGCCTTGTTCGCTGATCGCGATGAGCCTGACGGGCTCATTGGGCGGCATGGCGCCCAGTGAGGTTCCGGCGGGCAGCTCGCAAAAATTGAGGTGATCCAGGTCGCCGTTGAAGAGGATCTCGGCCTCGGGATAGCTGAAGCTGAAGCTCACACCAGTCGGTACCTTGACGACCGCCACCGTGTGAAACACGTCGATGTCGTGTTCGGGCACCGGCTGAGTCGGAATTTCGGACAGGTTCAAGCAAGCGTCAAGGTAATCGACGGCGTGTTGCAGACCGTGCGCCTGACCCGCCTTCCCGCACTCCAAAGTCGCCGCCGGACAGAGCTCGGCGAAGGCCATGGACTGTACCCCGAGCGGCCGCACAAAATAGACGACTGTGCGGCTGAAGAGACTCGCCAAGTGCAGAAACCGGTGATCGAGCCGGTTAACGCAGCCGTAAAGCGGGTTAGTACCGGTGTTATTGTGGATATCGATGCTGGCGAAGACGCCGCGCGCGGCCATGATCTCGACTACTTCACGCACCATGGCCGCCTCAGCCGAGTCGGGCGCGTCCGTACCCGGCCAGATGCGATTGTAGTCGGGTTGCCCCGGCAAAAACCGCGCGCCATAGCGGGCGGCGCTCACGTTGCCGATGAAGATCGACAAGGCGCGCGGTAGCTGCTGATAGCGGCGCAGCAACGCCTGCACGGCGCGAAGTCCCGTGTCTTCGTTACCGTGCAGCATGATCGAGGCAAACAATGGCTGCTCACGCCGCCCGGGCAGGTGCACCAGCGATGGGCCGGGCAGAATTCTGTGCAGATCGGGCGCGGGCGCTTCCAGCAGCCCGGCGGGTATGTGGTCGAAGACGCTCAGCATGTCCGGCTACAAACTCCAAGTGTGAACAGGCGCGCCGCTTCGCTGATGCTCAGCGTAGGCCGCCGTAAGGACTTGCATATCGGAGCCGAAGCGCTTGGCGAACGCACGTTGCCAACATGCGCCGCTTTGGCCTTGCTCAACTCGCTGGCAAATGATCCCAAGATAATGGTCGCATTCAAGCGGCTCTATGCCTATCGCCAGCAATCCACGGCGCGCCAGTGGCAGCAACTCGTTTAGCAACAGCGTGCGCACGGCAAGCTTCTCGCCGTCCAACCAGACCACCTGAGCATTGAGACCGAAGCGCGCCGCCTGATAGAAATTATCCTTGGCCTGCGCGAACACCAGCCGCGCCTGCAGGCGGGTGTCGTCGGCGCACAAACCCTCGACGAGGCCAAAAAACAACGCGGCGTCGGCAATCGCATCGGTGATGGTGGGACTGGCGGCCAACACGCGATGTTCGATGCGCACATGCGGCGTGCCGTCGTCATCGAAACCGATCAGGGGACGGTTCCAGCGCCAGATGGTGCCATTATGCAGGCATAAATGCTCGAGCCGCTCCGGTTCGCTGTCAAACACCATCGGCAGCAGCACGGGATAATGTTGCAGATTTTCCGTGAAGCATTCGACGAGGGAATCGAGGGCGTAGCCGGAACCGAAGCTCACCCGCCTAAGCGGACCCCGCACGGCCTCGTTAAATCCGCCCACTTCAACGGCCTGCTCGAACAACGGGATGCGCGTCTCGCTCCACAGATCAGAGCCAAACAGAAATGGTGAGTTGGCACCCGCCGCCACCATTGGCGCTGAGGCGGCGATGGCGGCGTTGTAGAGTCGGTGCGCGCGCTCGAAGGGAGCTTGCAAATGGATCTGAAACGAGGTTGCGGCGGATTCTAGCATCACGTTGTGGTGCTCGCCCTTGAGACGCTCGTTACCTACGATGTCCAGCTTCAAAGGCCGCCCGTCGCGCGCGCGCAACACCTGCTGATTGAGCGCTTGAAAACGCTTGAGTCCCGACATGTTGTCGAGGCTAAGATGCTCCGCGCGCAGGGTGGGCAGGATTCCAATGGTCAAGGGGCGAGCACCCAATGTCTCGGCGGCTTCGATAGCGCGAGTCCAAGTGCGGTTGAGCGCCGCTTCCAGGCGGCTTAGCGCGCGGTCGATGAGCGGCTCTGGCGCGGTGTTCAACTCGAAGTTGAACTGCGCCAATTCCGGCATGGCGAGGGGATCCGCCATGGCTTTGATGAGCGCCTCGTTGACGGGCGCGGGTTGTAAGTCCCGATCGACCAGCCATGCCTCTAACTCACACCCCGCAACCAACCCGCGGCCGGAAAACCTGCCGGACTGCGCCCATTCCGTGAGCAGGGTCGTTTCCTGCTGCAGCCGCCGGGCGAATTCATTGAAATGCCGCGCCTTGAACCGAGTTGTATCAATTTCCCGTCCCATGCGCCTTTATCACTCAATTCGTGCCGCCGAGTGCTTGTTGTCATGCCCGGCTGCGCAGCACCGCGACCACTTGCAGGAGCTCGGGCATGGCGATGCAAGAATTTGTAACCGCATCTCACCGGCGCCGATCGCCGTTACCTAGCACCAACCCGAAAGCCCGCTTCCCATACGATATATCATAAGAGGGCATGTGCAGATCATGTTCTAGCCAAGGACACCGCGCAGATCCAGTCGCTGCGGGAGGCCTGTCGCGCGCGCCGCGGCGACGGGATGAGCAAACTAGCAGATACTCGCGCCAAATCCGTGGCGCTGCAGGGTTTGACGATCCGGCCGTACACGGCCCGGTCGCGTCCACAGGAGGGAGGTCATGCCGATTGTTGAGCGAGATCCGTGGCGGATGCAGTACTTCGAAGGAGTTGCTTGCCCGGATGACGTGTTCATTCCCACGGAGGACTCGGATGCCTGGCAGCGCTACCCCCAGCATCGATGGATCCACAATAAGCTTCTGATCTGCGACAGCCAGGGGCTACCCGCTGCGCCTCACGGTGTGCCGCCGCCGCTATATCCGGTCTTCAGTAAGCCCATCTACAATCTGCACGGCATGGGCAGCGGAATCAGCGTAATCCACTGCGCCGAGGAATACGAGCGGCTGCATGCACCCGGGCACATGTGGATGCCGCTACTGAGCGGCGAGCACGTCAGCACCGATGTGGCCGTCGTGGACGGCGAGCCGCGCTGGTGGCGGCATACCATCGGCACGAGCCTGGACGCCGGAGTCGTCGATTACTGGACGGTGCTCTCCGAGAGCCGCCCGCAGCTGGAGGCCTACTGCGCGCAGTGGCTGCGGAGCAACCTGAAGGGCTATAGTGGATTTGTGAACCTGGAGACCATCGGTGGGCGTATCATAGAGGCGCATCTGCGCTTTGCCGATCAATGGCCGGATCTCTATGGCCCAGGCTGGCTAGACGCCGTGGTCGAGCTCTATGTCCATGGGCGCTGGCAATACCCGGACAAAGAGCGCCGCGACGGCTACAGCGTGGTGTTATTCGGTGGCCACGGCCCACAATATGAACCCGTCGACCCGGAACGGATCGACGCGCTGACGCGCAAACCGGGTGTCTCAAGCATTCAGGTCACCTTCCATGTTGACAAACCGCCGCAGCTGCACGCGATGCCACCGGGCGGTTTCCGGCTCGCGATCATCAACTGTTGGGACCTCGAGGTGGGATTGCTGGTGCGGGAGCAGCTGGCTTTGTTGTTCTGGACCGGACAGCCGCTGGCGGCCGCCGCCCCCTGAGCGAATATCAGCTCTGCAATTCGCTTAATCGGGTCGGCGCCGGCGTGCGAGACCGAGACTATGGAGATCAGGAAATCCTTTCCAAGACAGGTGCGGGTGATCGAGAATCTTTGGATTCCGCTATCCGATGGCTGCCGCCTGGCGGCGCGCATTTGGCTACCGATCGACGCCGACACGCGGCCCGTGCCGGCGATCCTTGAATATATTCCCTACCGCAAACGCGACTTCACGCGCCTGCGGGACGAACCGCTGCACCATTATTTCGCTGGTCACGGCTACGCCTCGATTCGGCTCGATCTGCGCGGCTCCGGAGACTCAGACGGAGTGCTGCGCGATGAGTATCTCAGGCAGGAGCAGGACGATGCAGTAGAGGCGATCGCATGGATTTCCGCCCAGCCTTGGTGCAACGGCGAGCTGGGCATGATCGGAATCTCCTGGGGCGGCTTCAACGCGCTACAGGTCGCGGCTCGGCGGCCACCGGCGCTCAAGGCTATTATCACTTTATGCTCCACTGACGATCGCTACGCCGATGATGCCCACTACATGGGCGGATGTCTGCTCAACGAGAATCTCACCTGGGGCTCGGTATTGCTCTCCTTCAACGCCTATCCCCCCGACCCCAAAATCGTCGGCGAGCGTTGGCACAGCATGTGGCGGCAGCGACTCGATCAAGCCGTGCTGTTCCCGGAGGTCTGGCTGCACCATCAGCAGCGGGACGACTATTGGAAACATGGCTCCGTCTGCGAGGACTTTGCCGCCATCGTTTGTCCGGTATACGCAATCGGTGGCTGGGCCGATGGCTATACCAACGCCATCGCACGCCTCATGCAGGGTCTGCGCGTGCCCCGCAAGGCGCTTATCGGGCCGTGGTCCCATGCCCTGCCCCACGACGCACTGCCCGGTCCAAGCATCGGCTTCTTCCAAGAAGCCATTCGCTGGTGGGATCACTGGCTCAAGGGTCTCGACACGGGCCTCACGCACGAGCCGATGTATCGCGCCTGGATGCAACACTGGATCCCCCCAGCAGCATTTTACGAGCAACGGCCAGGGCACTGGGTCGCCGAAGACGAATGGCCTGCAAGCCGGAGTCGCCAACGCCGCTGGTACCTGGATGGTCACGGTTTGCGCGACGACCCAGGTGCGGCACTGCCGCTCACGCTGAGCTCGCCACAAACGACCGGATTCGGTGCCGGGGACTGGTGCGGCTTCGGCGGCGAGGGCGAGATGCCCGCCGATCAGCGCGAAGACGACGGCAAATCGCTGGTGTTCGACACGGCACCGCTCGAAGAGGGCTTCGAGATCCTCGGTGCGCCCGTCGTGACCCTGGAGCTGGCTGTCAACCGGCCGACGGCCTTCGTGGCGGTACGGCTCAACGATGTGGCGCCGGACGGCGCGGCGATGCGGGTCAGCTACGGCGTGCTCAATCTGACCCACCGCGACGGCCATGCAAACCCATGCCCGCTAGAGCCCGGCCGGCACTACCGCGTCTTGGTTCAGCTCAACGACATCGCTCACGCATTCCAGGCCGGTCACGTCATCCGGGTTGCAGTGTCCACCAGCTACTGGCCGGTGGTATGGCCGGCGCCGCAGCCGGTCACGGTGACCGTCATCACGGCCTTCAGTTGGCTGGAGCTACCGGTGCGCCCGCCCCGTGCGGAAGATAGCGCGCTACGCGCATTCGAACCTCCGGCACAGGCCCCAGCCCCCGAGCACACGCCGCTGCGTATGACCCAGGTGCAACGCAGGCTCGAGCGCGATCTGACCAACAACGAGGCGGTGTACTCGACATTCAGCGACGGTGGCGATTTCGCCGGTGCGGCGCTTGCCCATCTGCCGGATATCGATCTAGTCGTTGGTTACACCATACGCAAGACTTTCCGGATCCGGGACGACGATCCCCTCTCGGCACACGCCGAGATCGACCAACAGACGGTGCTGCGGCGCAGCGGCTGGGCTGCCCGCATCGACTGCCGCACCGAGCTCTCGGCGGATCGGGAGGACTTTCGCATCCGGGCCGAGATCAAGTGCTACGAAGGCGAAACAAACTTCTTCTCGCGACAATGGGACCGCAAGGTCAAGCGCCGGCTGGTTTAGGTGCGTGACGTTCACATGAGACCGACACGGCCCATGGCCGCGTCCAAAATCAAGCGCAGTAATTCAGGGTAGCTATACCCGGCGTAGCCGGCCATTAGGCTGAGCTTGCCGTCCCAGGCCCAGGCGGGGTTGGTGTTCACTTCCAGCAACCTGGGCTCGCCGTCGGCACCCGCGCGAAAGTCAAATCGAGCGTAGTCGCGCAAGCCGAGGCGCTTGAATAGCAGCGTACAGTGGTCATAGAGTCGGCCTCGGCCGATCTCATCGATTTGCGCCCGGCGAAATTGCAGCTTCTGCCAATATGGGGAATCCGGATCGGCCTTGGATGCGTAGGAGAGGATAGGCGGCAAATCCGGATCCAGCCGGCTGTAATCCACTTCCAGCGGCGGCAAGTAGGTAAATCCCTGGCCTGGGTTGCCGATCAGCCCGACCGTGTACTCGGTGCCGGTGAGAAAGTCCTGAATCAGCGCCTCGGGCCACTCCACCTTGCGGGCCAGCCAGCGCAGGTAATGCTCGGCCTCGGCCGCATCGTGCACCACGCAGTCCTCGGTGATACCGAAGCTACCGTCGCTGCGGTTGGGCTTGATCAGCGCGGGATAGAGCGCCGGCAGCAGGAGTGGGTCGGCATCGAGATCCACAAGCTCCTCGTTGGGCACGGGAATGCCGAGACTTCTAGCCACGCCGCGGACAATGCACTTGTCGGTCGTGAGGCTCATGCACGCGGGATCGGCACCGCTATAAGGGATCTCCAAGATCTCCAATAACGCGGGAATATTGAGCTCCCTGGCGGTGTTGTTGCGAAAGCCCATGTCGCACAGATTGAGCGCCAAAGATGGGGGGTGTCGCCGCAGCTCGTCCAGCAACGTCGTATGATCGTCCAGATAGCTGAACGTGAATCCGTCGAACATGGCCAATGCCGCTTTGAGCCGATCGACGGCGTCTTGTTCCTCCGCCCCGTAGCGCTCTTCGATGGCGTAGGGATACGGCAGACGCGGATCACCCAGCAACACCGCTACTTCGACGGCTGGACTCGCAGCACGGCCAGACATAGTCACCTCCTCTGCGGAAACGCACTATATCAACCAGGCGTGAAAAAGATGAAGGACTCCCGCGTGCCATGGCTTAGGGAGGTGCCGAATCACTGGGAGGCGGCGGATACGGGACGCTGGAATAACCTGGTGTTATTCACTGGCGATAACAAGGAGAGCAATGTTGCACTGTATTATCGTGTGTCAATAATATACGGTCATTCCGACCTCCTTGTTATGGGTAGCAAATAGCGTGGACACGACAGCGCGCGGCGCCCATGGGCGAAGCGGCCGCTATGTGCGACAGCGAGCCGGGCATCGCGCGTTTGTGCCAACACCATTGCCGCCAGAGCCGCCGCTTCGCCTCGACGGCGAGTTGCGAGTGCTTCTGTCTCGGGCAGACCGGGCGTTGGGCCGACTGGACGGGTCCGTCACCACACTGCCGAATCCAGACCTCTTCGTCTTCATGTACGTGCGCAAAGAGGCGGTGCTCTCCAGCCAGATCGAGGGCACGCAAAGTTCGCTACAGGATCTCCTTGCCGCGGAAGCCTCCCTGTTCGATAGCGTGGCTGTGCCGCGGGATGTGGACGAGGTAGTCAACTACGTCCATGCCATGAATTACGGCCTCAAGCGGCTCCCCGAGCTTCCGGTATCGGCGCGTCTGATGCGCGAGATCCACGAGCGGCTGATGCGCGGCGTGCGTGGTCGTCGCCTGCTGCCGGGCGAGCTGCGCCAAAGCCAGAACTGGATCGGCCCGGGCGGCAGCGGCATCACGGATGCGGTCTTCGTGCCGCCCCCGCCCGAGCGGGTGGCGGAGGTGCTGGGTGCACTGGAAATCTTCCTCCATTCAAAGGATGACCTTCCGCTGCTAGTCAAGATCGGCCTGGCGCACGCGCAGTTCGAGACGATCCACCCGTTCCTGGACGGCAACGGCCGGCTCGGCCGGTTGCTGATCACTTTCCTGCTCGCCGAGCGCGGCGTGCTCGAAAAGCCGGTGCTGTACCTGTCGCACTATCTAAAACGGTACAGACAGGAGTACTACGAGCGGCTGCAGGCGATCCGTGACGTAGGCGATTGGGAAGGCTGGCTCACGTTCTTCCTGCATGGCGTAGCGCTGGTGAGCAACGAAGCGACGGAGACCGCGCGGCGGGTGCTGCTGCTACGCGAGCAGAATCGTACCGACATCACCGCCGGCCTCGGGCGCGCGGCGGCGAACGGGCATCGCGTGCTGGAATCGCTGTTCGATCGGCCCATCATCTCGGTAGGCATGGCGCAAAAACTCACCGGAACCGGCTTTGCGGCGGCAAACCAGTTGGTCGCCCGCATGACGGAGATGGGCATACTGCGCGAGATTACCGGCAACGCGCGTAACCGTCGCTTTAGCTATGAGCCTTACGTACGGCTGTTCACGGATGAGCCAGAGGATCGGCCGTGAGCAATCGGTTAAAGCCCTATCCGCCAATGAAGGATTCCGGCGTGGCGTGCTTGGGGGCGATGGCACGCGAAGGCGCGAAGGGCACGAATGGGAGGAGCGGAGATGGTCGCCACCCCCCAGCCATACCCCGCGATGAAGGACTCCGGCGTGCCGTGTCTGGGGGAGGTGCCGGAGGGTTGGGAGGTGCTTAAGGTTCGCGAGGCCCGGGCGCTGACCCGTGAAAACGAGTACCTGACCAAGTATTTCGCCGACAGCGCCGGCAAGAAGGGCGGCGAGTTCTACAGCCCCGCCGAAGTGGTGCGCCTGCTGGTGCAGATCACCAAGCCCCTGGCCGGCAACACGGTCTACGACCCCACCGTCGGGTCCGGCGGCTTTCTCATCCAGTCACACCAGTACGTGGAAGAACAAGGCCAGAACGCCAACGACCTGGCCCTCTACGGCCAGGATTCCAACGGCACCGTGTGGTCGATCTGCAACATGAACCTGATCCTCCACAACATCACCCGCTTCACCATCGAAAACGGCGACACGCTGGAAGACCCGCTGCTGCTGGAAAACGGCCAGGTGCGCAAATTCGACCGCGTGCTGGCCAATCCGCCGTTCTCGCAGAACTACAGCCGCGCCAGCGTCAAGTACAGCAATCGCTTCCGAGAATGGTGCCCGGAAACCGGCAAGAAGGCCGACCTGATGTTCGTCCAGCACATGCTGGCCAGCCTCAAGCCCGGCGGGCGCATGGCCACCGTCATGCCCCACGGCGTGCTGTTTCGCGGCGGCAAGGAAAAGCTCATCCGCGAGCTGTTCATCGAGGATGACTGCATCGAGGCCATCATCAGCCTGCCGCCGGGCCTGTTCTACGGCACCGGCATCCCCGCCTGCGTGCTGGTGTGCCACAAGCAAAAGCCCGATGCCCTGCGTGACCAGATCCTGTTCATCAACGCCGACCGCGAATACGGCGAAGGCAAGGCCCAGAACAAGCTGCGCCCCGAAGACATCGAAAAAATCGACTTCGTGTTCAGCCACAAGCGCGAGCTGGCCAAATACTCGCGGCTGGTGAGCAAGGCCGAAATCGCTGATGAGCACGACTACAACCTCAACATCCGCCGCTACGTGGACAACACCCCCGATCCCGAACCCGAGGACGTGCAGGCGCACCTGCTCGGCGGCATTCCGCAAGCGGAAATCGACGCCCTGGCCAGCCAATTCGACCAGTTCGGCGTATCAGCGGGCAGGCTGTTCCAGCCCGAACGCCCCGGTTACTGCGCCTTTGTGGAGGCCATCGACCGCAAGGCCGCCATCAAGGACGTGCTCGAAGCCGACGCCGCGCTCGCGCAAACCCTCGCCCACCACCACGAGGTGCTGGCAAGCTGGTGGACCGGCGCCCGCGACGACTTCGCGCTACTGGAAAATGCCCACAATGGCGAGCGCAAAACCCCGGACGTGCGCCAGCAGTTGATCAGCTCACTCAAGCAAAAGCTCACGCCGCTGGGCGTGCTGGACGAATTCAAGGCCGCCGGGGTGTTCGTCAACTGGTGGCCGAGTTCTTCCAGCCCGAGGCCGACGCCATCGAGGCGCTGGAGGCGCGCATTGCCGAGGTCCAGGCCGAGCTGGACGAGGCCGTGGAAACCGCCGTGGACGTGGCGGCCTACGAGCCCGAGGAAGACGACAAGGACCAGAAGATCACCGCCACCGTCATCAAGAAAGCCCTCAAGGACGCCATCGACGACCTCAAGAACTCGCTCGGCGACTCCGCCGCCAGAGAACGCGACGCCTTGAAGGAGCAGGACAAGGCCATTAAGGCGCTGGAAAAACGCATCAAGGACGCCAAGGCCGCGCAGAAAACCCAGCAGAACGAGCTGACTGAAAAGCTCGAACTCAAGCGCGTCGGCGGCGACGCCTTCAAGGCCGAAAACCGCCAACTGATCGCCCAGATCGACGCCCGCCTCCAAGCGCTGGACCCGGCCAGCAAGGCCGACAAGAAAACCATCAATGCGCTGGAC
>JAKDMK010000272.1 GCA_030452365.1 Nitrococcus sp. | reverse complement strand
GCGAGGGCCCCGGTCATGGTATTGATGCGTTTGTCAGTGGGCATAGTTGTCTCCGATAGTCGATTATTGGGTATTGTGCCGCGGGAACCGATGGCCCGGTCCAGCGGGCAGTCGCCTTGCCGGCGACCGTCAAGGGAGAATACTAGCCGTGGCCTGTAGAGCAAGGTATTCGCAAGAACACGTACCGGCGTTTCGATTCGCCCCTATTCGCGCGCGGCCGGCGCCGCGCAAGATGGCGGGATCCCAGCACTCGGCGGATTGATCCGCTCATCCCAGCAGCGGGCGCAGGCGCTCGTCGATGGCTTTGCGGGCGCGATAGATGCGCGATCGCACCGTCCCCATTGGGCAAGCCATGACTGCAGCCACCTCCTCATAGCTCTGGCCCTCGAGCTCGTGCAAGATGATCGCGGTGCGCAGATCCTCGGACAACTCCTCCATGGCCGATAACACAGCGCGCTCGATCTCCTCGCGTATCGCGAGCGCCTCGGGCGTATCATGATCGTTCAACCGGGGATCGAAGTCATAGCGCTGCGCATCCTGGGCGTCGATGCCGCTGTCCGGCAGCCGCCGGCGGCGCGCGACCAGGTGATTCTTCGCCGTGTTGAGCCCGATGCGGTACAGCCAGGTATAGAAGCTGCTGTCGCCACGGAATTTGGGCAACGCCCGATAGGCCCTGATGAACGCTTCTTGGGCTACGTCCAACGCTTCCGTCTGGTCACGGACATAGCGCGATACCAGCTTGCAGAGCTTGTGCTGGTATTTTTGCACAAGCACGTTGAAGGCCTGCTTGTCGCCGGCCTGCACGCGCGCGACCAGCGCTTGATCGACCTGCGCCCCGGAGAGTGTTTGACCGGCTCCCACGGCGAACGGCACGGCCCGCGGCGCTGGCGCGCCGGGCGCGAGTTGCTCTTGTGCGACAGGCACCGTGATTCGTAATGCCATTTGCGTATTGCTGCCGCTTTGGGGGTCCCGAATACGCCATTAATCAGTTCTTATTTCCCGAATGACCAGGTGTTCACGAAAGCCGCTCACTTGCATAACGGACCCGTCTGCCGACGGGGCTTTGGAAAGCACGAGCAGTGCGTACAAAGCATCCGCCGTGGGATTGACGATATAGTCAAGCACCTGCGCGCGCCGCGCGTAAACGCCGAGCACCAAGGAATAGTGGGCGCTGATTACGACAATGGGTAACTGCGGATGCGCCACGCGCATCTCGCCGAGCCTGACGAGACCGGGGGAGTCAGGAACGTCATATTCAAGGCACGCCATCCGTGGTCTGACGTCGCGGACCGCGGAGTCGACTTGGCGGGTGTTCTGAAGCCGGTGGACGCTAAAGCGCCGCGCGACTTCCGGCGCCGGATATCCGTTCCGGGACTGCGTCAAATCCAGCCACAGGATTGCCTCCTTCGCGTCGGTCATTGGCGCTTCTGTTCCCCGGTCGATCAAAACGCCGGGTGCGCGCGCGGGCCAGCGGGTTTGCGTGCGGGCGGGAGTCGTTGCCGGCGGGCCGATTCGGTAGCTTGAGCCGCCGTTTGCCTTGACGCGATACATCGCGTAATCCGCGCGCGCGATCAGGGTTTCCGCGTTGCGGGCATGTTCTGGGTACAAGCCGATGCCGATGCTCGCGTCGATGAAAATTCGGCGCCCCGCGACGCCGAAAGGCGAAGTCAAGGCTTGCAGAATCCTGCCAGCCACACCGGCGGCATCCTCCCTTGTCGTTATTTGCGCCAGCAGCACGACGAATTCGTCTCCGCCCAGGCGAGCAACGGTATCCCCACGGCGCACGCAGCGTAAAAGCCGTCTTGCGGTTTCGAACAGCACTTGATCGCCGCCAGCGTGACCGCAAGCGGCGTTGACGTGACTGAAGCGGTCGAGATCGATGAACAGGAGCGCGAGCTGCTTTTCGTGGCGGCGGGCGTGTTTGATCGCCTGGCCGCAGCGATCGAGCAGCAACGCGCGGTTCGGCAGGCCGGTCAGCGGATCGTGGCTCGCGCGGTGGCGGAGAATGGCCTCCGCGCGCTTTGCCGCGGTGACATCGCGGAAACTCAATACCGATCCCACCCGGATTCCGTTGATTCTATGGGATGCCGAGCAGAACTCGACCACGCGCCCGTCCTGCAGTTCCACAATCCCGCTTCCTTCGGCCCCGGTTGTGGAGGAGATTGCCTGCAGTTGCGCCAAAAAGGTGCCGGGTGTGCGCGCGGCGGCCGCGATCCGGGCCAGCGTCGGGACTCGGTCGTCCCCGGCGGGAATCCGCCACAACTCGGCGAATTTCCGGTTGTGAGCCCGCTCGCTGCCGGCCTGATCCAATATCAACACCGCGTCCGGGAGGGCTTCCAGGGCGGCGGCGTAAAACACCGCCGAATCAGGCAATCCCCAGCGGGTTCTTGCGACTGCAACGGCTTTTCGCAGCCGTGGCGCTCTGCCGACCGGGTCGTTCATCGTCGGTTATCCATGCCTCGCGCTCTCCCCCAAGACTTGAGCTTTGTGGTCCGCTGCGCAATTACGCTCGCATTCGGCCGCCGCTGCGCGAGCCTGGCGGCTCAGGGCCGGGAGTGAAATCGGAGCCGTGACAAAGGTAGTGCCTCAGTTCGAATATGAGAGCCGCCCCCCCGGCCGAGGCCTGCGCCCGTACTCCGCGTCAGGTAGCGCGCGCCGGAATCCATCCGGCTCTCCCTGGCAGATTCCTACTTATTCTTTTGCTTCGTTTGCCCTGCGCGGGCTAGGCTCCGGAATTCGGCAGGGCCTCCATGGCGCCGGATTCCGGCCCTTCCTTTGCGGGTGTGTCAGGGTGTCATGATTTCCTCGAACTGAGACACTACCGCAAGTAGGATTGCGTTATGCGGGGGCGGGAGTAAATCGGCAGATTTGCCTATTTTGACGGAGGAGATTGATTCCCGCGCGTTGCCGCGGCCGCAAGGACGGCCTCCGGGCGGGGGCGCCCGGTCAGGGAGCGATTCCTTCTCGAATGGCGTAGCGGGTGAGATCGGCGACGCTGTGCAGATTCAGCTTCTCCATGATGTGGCGCCGGTGCGCGTCCGCGGTGCGCGCGGAGATGTTGAGGCGCTGGCCGATATAGGGAGAGGAACGCCCTTCGGCGAGCAGTTGCAGGACCTCGCGCTCCCGTGGAGTAAGCTGGCAGGCCATTGCCGCGCCACGCTGGCCGGGGCGATGGTGCGCGACGGCCT
This sequence comes from Nitrococcus sp., assembly GCA_030452365.1. Taxonomy (GTDB): domain Bacteria; phylum Pseudomonadota; class Gammaproteobacteria; order Nitrococcales; family Nitrococcaceae; genus Nitrococcus. The sequence continues at coordinate 1,127 of JAKDMK010000272.1, read as the reverse complement.
CGGCGAGGTGCTTGCTCAAGTATCTGTGGTTTCGGGCCACGGCTCGAATGGCTCGATAAAGCTCCTCGGCCGCCGACTCCTTGAGCAGATAACCCAGCGCCCCCGCCTCCAGCATCTCCAAGACGTAACGCTTGTCCGCATGAGTGGACAGCCCGATCACCCGCACGTGCGGATGTCGCGCCCGGATGCGGCGGGTCGCTTCGATGCCGTTCAGCTCGCGCATGGCGATATCCATTACCACCACGTCGGGCGCGCGTTCGGCGACCATCTTCAGCGCGTCCAAGCCGTTGCCCGCCTCGCCGATGACTTCGATATCCGGCCGCTTCTCCAGCAGCGCGTGCAGCCCCTCGCGCATCACGGTATGGTCGTCCACCAGCAATACCCGGATGGTCATGGCCAAGCTACTCCCGCGCCGCAGGCGTCAGCGGTGCGGTCAAGGTGACCCTTGTGCCCTTGCCCCGTGCGGAAACTATTTTGATCTCGCCGCCGAAATAGCCCAGACGCTCGCGGATGCTGAACAGGCCGAAGCCTCTGCCCCAATCACGCTCGATCTGCGCCGGATCGAAGCCTTGGCCGCGATCCGCGACCGTCAGGCGCAGTGTCCGCTCGCCGTACGCCAGGCTCAGCGTGGCCTGCTCGACGCTGGCGTGTTTGGCGACGTTGATTAGCAGCTCGCGCGCCGCGCGAAACAGCGTCGAGCGCAACTGCTCGTCGAGCGCCGGCGGTAGACCATCGCGCTTGAACCTGACCTCGAGTCCGAAGCGCTGGCGCATGGCCTCGACCAGCCATTCCAGCGCCTTGAGCAGGCCGAAATCGTCCAGCACCGGCGGGTGCAATTCGAAGATGTGCGAGCGCACCGCTGCGTTGGCCTGGCCCACGAGCTCGGTGATTTGCTGTATTTGCTGCCTTGACTGTTCGTTCTGGATGGCGGGTTGCAGTTCGCCGAGCTTGACCTTGGCCAGTGACAGGATCTGGGCCAGACTCCCGTGCAGATCGGCCGCGAGCTTCTTCTGAGCCAACTCCTCGGCAAAAACCAGTTTCAACGTGACGGACTGTAGTTCTTTATAAGCGTCCCTGTAGCGCTGTTGTTCCTGCTTCAGCGCCGTGATGTCGTTGAACGTCACCAC
>JAKDMK010000271.1 GCA_030452365.1 Nitrococcus sp. | reverse complement strand
TTGCCTTGCGACGACCCGGCGGTCCAACCCTGCCGAAAGGGGTTGAAACCCAGTGTTCGCACGCCTGATCGCCGTGGTGAGGACCGGCTATGTCGGTCTCACCACCGCGCCTGCTTCGCCTCGCTCGGGCACCGCGTGGTGTGCGCCGACGTCGACGAGGCAAAGGTCGAGCGGCTGCGCGCGGGCGAGATCGAGATCCTCTGCCCTATTACAGCTTGACAGAGAGGGCGAGGACGGGCTCGCCGAGCTGGTCACCGAGGGCCTGGCCGCCGGCCAGCTGCCGATCGTCGTCGGTGCTGAAGCCGTGCACAAGGAGGAGGCCGAGGGCGGCCCGGTGGAGGTGATGTTCCTCTGCGTTCCCACACCAATGGGCGTGAGTGGAGTGGACGATCTGGCCGCCGTCGAGGCCGTGGTGGAGGAGACCCGCCACGTGCTGCCTCCCGGCTGCGTGATCGTGACCAAGCCGACGGTGCCGGTCTGCACCGCGGTGCGCACCGCCGGGTTGCCGGAGCGCGCCGGCGTCGCGGTCGTGAGCAACCCGGAGTTCACCGCGAGGACTCAGCGGTGCACGACTTCCTTGCACCCGGACCGGGATCGTCGTCGCCTCCTCGTCGCAGGACGCCGCGGAGAAGGTTTCGGCGCTCTAAGCCCGCCTGGCGCCCCGACCGTCCTCACCGACGCCGCCAGCGCGGAGCTCATCAAGTACGCGGCCAACTGCTTCCTGGCCATAAAGCTGTCCTACTCAACGCGATGGCCGAACTGTGCGAGCACCTCGACGCCAACATCGCCGACGATACCGGGGCACCGGTTACGAACAGCGAATCGGCCAGGCCCTCCTATCGCCGGGCCCGACGCCGACGCGATTTGTAACACCCCATCGCTTCCTAAGGAAGCAACACCGATGCAAGGTAAGGAAGACGTCGTCACTAAGACCAGAGTGGATATCTAACGTGGCGAGCGGTTCCTCGTTGCTCCCAGGGAAGCCGCAGACACCAACCGCACCCCGCACGAAGTTCGGAGGGAAGCCCCCCAATGCACATTGCTATGATTGGAACTCGCGGAGTTCCTGCTCGGTACGGCGGCTTCGAGACTGCGATCGAGGAGGTCGGTCAACGTCTCGTTAAGATGGGACACAAGATTCGCGTGTACTGCCGAGATGGCAACGCCCCAGAAACATACCTAGGCATGGATCGCGTAACCCTTCCGGCGGCACGCCTACGTATCGCGGAAACACTCAGTCACACCGCGCTGTCTGTTGTACATCTAGCTCGCAATCCCACAGACGTCGCCATTGTCTTCAACGCTGCCAACGCGCCCTTCCTGCCCGTTATACGAGCCAAGCATATTCCAGTAGCTCTTCACGTCGACGGCCTCGAATGGAAGCGAGCAAAATGGGGGCCTACGGGACGCAGGTACTACTCCACCATGGAACGGCTTGGGACCGGTTTGGCGGACCGCCTGATTGCAGACGCCGAGGGCATCCGATCCTATTACTTTGACAGATATCATGTTGACTGCGAACTGATTGCATATGGTGCACCCATACTATGCGATGTGCCTGTTGAACCGCTCGGAGATCTCAATCTTCAACCGCACGGATACCACTTGGCAGTCGCTCGGGTTGAACCAGAGAACCACCTCCATGAAATCATTCGCGGATACGCAATGACTAGGGCAGAAAGGCCTCTTGTCGTAGTCGGTGGAAACCCTTACGAGAATGAGTACTCAGCGACAATTAAGCGACTAGCAAGTCAAGATCGCCGCGTTCTCATGCTCGGTTCCGTGTGGGATCAGAACCTACTCAACTCACTATATGCCCACTCGCTCACCTACATCCATGGCCACTCGGTGGGCGGCACGAACCCCTCACTCCTACGGGCAATGGGGGCCGGCGCGAGAACTCTAGCCTGGGACGTATCCTTCAACAAGGAAGTCCTGCAATCGACGGGCGAATATTTCTCCTCGCCAACCGAGCTTGCACAACTAATCATTCGCGCCGAGAACTCACTCGAGTCTCGAACACTACTCGGCAACCGGGCTCGGCGAAATGCAGCAGAAAGGTACGACTGGGACGACGTTGCCGAAAAGTACCACGCGCTCTGCGTGCGCCTCTGCGCAAACCACGCCCGCTGGTCTAAGGAACTCGCAAACACCGGCCACAGCAAATAATGAACTCACATCGAGAACCGTTCATCGTCATCGTTGGCCCAGACGGAGCGGGTAAGTCTACCGTCACCAGCATTATCACAACGGCTATCGCAGCACCTACCCATACTGCCAACTTTCGCGAACGCATCGTTGACCGCCTCGTTCGACGGAAGCCAACGAAGCAAGCTTGCATCGCTGACCCCCACGAAACCACGCAACTGAACGTTTTTTGCGCAGCCGCAAAGACTTGCTATCTATTCGCAGACATCCTTTTAAGTCGCCTCTATTGGTACCGACTTCAACGATCGGGAACCGCCGTAATAGTCGAGCGATACGCTTTCGACCTAGATATCGATCCGAATCGGCTCGGGATATCCAGCAGTCCTCGAACTCTGCGACGGACGTTGGCTAGAGTTGCGCCACAACCCGACTACATCATCCTCTGCAAGGCGGATTCTCACCAGATTTCCGTCAGAAAGCCAGAGCTACGTCAGGCGGAGATCGAAGCCCAATACAGCCGGTGGAATTCTGTCCGCCCGCGTACGAAGCCACGAATGTATGAAATTCCAACAACCGATACCCAGCAGGCAATTGCGGGCATCCACGCAATCCTCACAAACATTGGCGTCCCCAGAACATGAACCATCCACTAAGCCAGTTTCCAAGCCGACAACCCCGATGCGTAATGCGCTATTCGCAGCCGTCCGCAACCATGTTAATCTACCGGTCCCTCAGTATACGATTCCGCGTGTCGTATCGATTCGCAACGATGGCTGGACCATCTAGCAGGTGGTGGAGCAATGCATCTGTCGAGGTATCCGACGCATGGGATCGTGCAATTGTAGCGCTTGGCAGGCCATCCGAAAAGTCAACGTATGGCCTCATTGGCGGGCCAGGGCCTTCCCAAACGATGGTACTCGTCTCTGCCGACGTTGATTCCGTCGCGAAGCTCAATATATTCTCTATGGGCGCCACAAGAATCAAGAACGAGTATATCAATCTCGTCGTAGCCAAGAAAGACTTGGGCGCGATTACGCCTTCGGCCACCATGCACGAAGGAGTCATCCTTATCGGAAAAGCACGTGGCAGGCATCCTCGCTGGGACGATCCATTCGTACACGAATGGATTCTGAAGCGACTGCTTCTCCCCGCAGGAGGCGGAGTAGCCCATCACGATATAACCCCATGGAACGTACTTCGCGCTGGATCAACTCTGACCCTCATTGACTGGGAGGCGGCCGACTTCCAAAAAACGGTCAACCCCATTCATAACCTCCTTGACTACGTATTGCGGGGCGCGGTAGTAAAAAGGGAACCAGCCAGGCGAGTATGCCGAACATTGGCGAGAAGCATGAAGAACGCTGGCATTACCCTACGCGAAGCAAGAGAGGCAACGCGGGGATACATTGAGTATCGAAGTTCATTGTGCAAAAGCGACGCTCTTCTTGATCTGACATGCCGATACGCCAACTACATTGAACTGGTCCTCTAAATGGGCCATAGACCAGTTCGCGCGAGGCCATTATTGTTGGTAGTTCACCCGTCAGACGAACTCTACGGCGCCGATCGAGTACTACTTGAAACTATCGTGGCAGTCAGCGATATCGTTGACATCGAGGTGTGGCTTCCGAGTGACATCGACTACGCTCCATACCCGCTAACGGAGCGGATCAATCGCCTTGGAATACCCGTAAAACTGCAGGATCTTCCCGTTCTTCGACGGGCATACAGAAATGTTGGTGGAGCATTTGCAACACTGATTCGGCTAGTCCGAATAGTCCGTCGTCTCTACTCGGTGAAGCCGGATGTGATATATGCGAATACCTCCGCCATGGCCCTCCTTGCGTGCTGCGCGAGACTCCTACGCATACGAGCCATATTCCATCTCCACGAACATCTCTCCGGAATCGATAGATCCATATCTGCAGTGGCGGCTTACGCCTCCCAAGCAACGATCGCTGTTAGCGAAGACGTAGCGGCGACACTTCCAGCACATGTCCAATCGACAACCCGGGTAGTTTACAACGGATTTGGAATCGACGATACATTAGGACGGGAATACAAGACGACTGATTCAGACGATATCGTGTTCGTACTAGCCAGTAGGTGGAACAGCTGGAAGGGGCATGAAACAATCTTGAAGGCGTGGAAGGATGCGGCCCGGCGGGACTCT
>JAKDMK010000270.1 GCA_030452365.1 Nitrococcus sp. | reverse complement strand
CTCGAACTCCTCAGCCTTGCCCCAATCGGCGGCGTCGCCGGTGAAGCAGACCAGGTCGATTGGCCCGTCCTCTAGGAGCGCGGCAAGATTGCGTTCCCAGGGATCACCCCGCACTACCCGCCAGCGACGATAGGGTTCTCTTTCTCGCGTGGCACGTTCATGTAGGTCGGAGATGTGTAGGATACGCAAACGGTGCCGGCAATCGTCCGAGGCCATTCGAAGTTTCCAGTTTCTCGGTCTGAACGTATTATTCCACGTAAGGCGGTGCTGCACGTCAAGCGGAATCTTCTCTCGTCCAGCTTTAACTTTCCATCCAAAACTGGGTTTGCGATTAGCAGCTTATGGATGCACGTCTGCCGCAGTGGCGCCACCTCACGGCGATTTCGTGTCTCAGGCTACCAGCTTGCGGACACCGCTTAGCGCCGGATCGATGTGGAGCGAGGCGGCTCGGGTGGGCCGTCAGCCGATCAACAACAAGTGGACGCGGCGCGGACCGTGGGCGCCGAGCTGCATGGTCTGCTCCACATCGGCGGTGCGTGACGGCCCGGTGATGAGGTTAACAGCGCGGGGCATGCGCTCGCCTTGCGCCAGCAACCGCTCCCAGACCTCTTCCAGATAATCCACGATATGGCCGCGCTGACCTGCAGCACGATCAAATGGTGTTAGGAGCACATCGACGTTAGGGGTCGGCGCCGCAAACGCTATCGTTACGAGGCGATGATGGCTACCCTACGACAAGCTCAAAGCCCTACCATGGCCCGAGCAGTGGCTCAAACCAGACGTCACTTCGACGACACAGCTTCGAAGAACTGGATGCACTCGCCCACGCCATTAGTGACAATGAGGCAGCCCGGTACTTCAACGAGGTCCGGGCAGTGTTGTTCCGTGAACTTAACAAGGCCAAGATGCCGGTCGCCTGAGCAGGCTCTATTACCCTTCTTATTCTCGCCTGCTCAGGCTCATTTCCGAATTGAAAAAGACTTTGGGTCTGACCTAATGAGTCATGAGTTCTGGATCGTACTGAGTTCCTACGCGCTCAGGTCCCGGTCCACATCAGGTAGCGTTGCTGCCCAGGATTCCGCGGATCTGATGCCACACTTCCCGCGCCCCAGATATGGTCGTTGCGAGTGTCTTGGCTCCCCACCTTGGCATACATTGCAGTGACGAAGATCACGGGACCATCTGGTGCGCCATATCCATTGTTACTCGGCTGAATCTCCCAGGCGGCGCGGAACCAGGCATCGATAACTGTCCAACCGGAGCGGGCGAGCGCGACCACACGCGATCCTTCCGTCGTATTGTCGAATGTCACCGCGCCATATCCAAGGAAGATATGTAAGCCGTCGAAAATGCCGCGCCAGCGATCGAACGCGTTACCAATGCCGCCGACGAAATGGCTGCTCTGGTGCGGACCACAGGCCGCAATGATGATCCACTCGAGATCCCTCTGACCGTAGTGGTCGTTCGGGTTGCCGGGGGTCGTTCCAACCTCGTTGAAATCAAGGAAGGTGTCGTTCGGCGAATTCAAGACCCAGCCATCGGAGCTGGCGTGCCCCGTATAGAACACGAAGTCGGTGGCATCGACCCAGTTGTCGTCATCGCTGTTCCAGTCCGACTCCCATGCGTTTTGTTCGCCCCAGTTGAAGTTGATGTCCCAGCCACCAGCCGCGAGACCGTCAACGAACCCCTGGGCATTGGCTGGACTTCCGGCGAGCCCCTGGCTCGGGCCGATCCATGATGTGCCTGCCTCGGACGGGTTCTGCGCGAACGCGGGGGCGATTAACCGATCGAGCCAACTCTGCTGCTGCCGCTCATCGCGGTCTAGCGAGCCCGGACGCGGTTTTTCTTCTTGCGAGCGATCCTTGACGGGAACGTCAGGCCACGCTGGCCCATATTTCGTCGCTGCGATAATGGCATTGCGCAGCCGCACGGTGTGATCCCCGTACTTTGCTTCTGCCATGACCACCCACACCGGCGCAAGAATATTCTGTCGCTCGAAGGCGGGCGCCGAATAATATGCGAGGAACGACCGAATCTTGCTGATATTGGTGTTTCCGGCCATTTTCTTGAATCGAGCTTCCGCCCTGGCCTTTGGCAGTATCTCTTCCGTGCTGGCGATATCGACAATCGGCCGCCAAACGCCCAGAAAGCCAATCACGGCCCCTCGATCGCCGATTGCGACTTTAAAGTCACCGCCGCCGCCGACGACGGGCATCACCAGCTTGTGACCGGTCGCCGACTCGATGACGACATTGATTCGATAGTTCGCCTGAATATCGAGAACCTTCTTGTTGACCTGCTTCGGGCTATCAGTCGCAACGCCAGTCTCGCTGAATTTCGCCAACGAAACTCTGATATGCGGGTCGTCACTAGGCAGCAGCTTGTTGCTGGCAAGGAATCGATCGGCGAGGACCTTGGCCTTATCGTAGCTGGGGAGATCAGGATCGAGCTCTGGATTCCAGAGCTGCTTGGAATCACGCATAAATACGCCGCCGCTCGCTTTGTAGATTTCGACTTCTTTGCTGCCCGCGCGCGCAACGAAGACGTTTCCCTGATCCTCCGACTCGATTTCTGATACGGTTCCTCTCCCACGGAGGCTTTCGAGGATAGCAATCGCTCGGCTGGAATCGAATTCTGGCTTGGCTAACTTGAAGACCGGCAGTTGTTTGGCTGATGACCCCGAGGCCCACAGCATCGCTAATAACATAACCAACACACTTCCAAGTTTCCTTGCCGCCAGAGACTTTTCCTTTCCGCTTATACTATTCATGATACTACTCCTAATTAACTAACATTTGTAATCGCCGTTACACTGCAGGTTCGAGCCGAAGCCATGGATTGGCATATGCAATTTTGATTGGGTCGTACGCAAGCTAATTGATTTCAGCATCCCTCATTGGACATGGCGTAGTTAGTATTCCGATTCAATAGTCAACGAAAATAAATCTACTAGCCTAAGAATCAGAATAAACTGCTGTTTCTTTAGCAACCGCCGATGTAATGCTTGCGCACATGAACCCCGACGCTTAGCTTCGCTATTCCTCATCGTTTACCTCCTCGTGATCGCCCTGTGAAAAAGCTAGCGACTTGCTGTCAGCACGTAACGCTGTCCACATTCCCGCTGAACATAGGCCCCATGGCTAAGTTGGTAACACTGGAATCACTCCCTGAGATGGTCACGGATTACCCTTGACACGTACTCGGCACGGGTAGCGGCTGTTCCACACCCATCAGAGCCCCACCGGCTATCAAGACGACTAACAGTAGAAATCTCGAGCCAGGAAAATTTGACTAAAAAAATCAAGCTTAGCCGACAAGATGAACCTCCTCCTGCTCCCAGGAGTCGCGCTACGTGCTGCCGCTTACACGCTCGGCGGTCAGAGGCGAAGCCTCGTTAGCAATGTTGGGCGTTTCTTAATTCAGCTACCTCCTTGTTCGTCAGGTCAGACGGGTTTTGAGACCCTTCAGTTGTCGCGTCCTGGAACTACCTGAAGAACGCTTCTCGAATTTGGCGAAGCTAGGGTCTGCAGTTCGGCTTGCACGTTCCGGCCTGGTGCGGAGCCTGCTTGCTCGGGACGCATCGGCACAGAGGGTGCGGCCACCGTAGAAGACCGTGTTCCTGTCACTTCAATGGCCATCAAACCGCTGTTGCAACGCAGAATTTCACCAGCCTGCTTAGATGAGCTTGATAGCCCACGAAAACTCTAAGCAACTTCCGGGCCATTCATCAGATATTTCCCTGTATTAGAATGAGTTACCAGATTAGCTCTTGAAAAGAAGAGGCGAATTTGAGTGCGCATGATCTCGGTCCGGGTCAAAATCTACCCGGTTTGAAATCAGACACAAGCCAAGTTCATAATAATTAGAGAGATTTTCAGGACCAATTTTAGTACGGCATGGGTTAAAAATTACCCACCCCGCTGCTGCGTTAAGAGCCGGTATCTAGTTAGGGGTCATTGCGCCAGGCGAAGCCTGGAGGAGAGAAATAATAGCGGATAGACCAGAACAAGACAGTATACTTTCTAAAAACAGAGTCTTACATTGCGTCTGGCTTGGCGCTCAGATGCTGCAGATTTTGTGGCCATAGTTCATACTTCTGGCCTTCGTGAAATTCGCATCCGATGCGGGACGGGGAAGCAGCATGAGTATTGCCCAGCCTGTCAGCCAAGCAACAGCAAGTGGACGCGGCGGGATCATGGGCGCTGAGCCGCGTGGTCTGTTCCACATCGCCGGTGCGCGACGGGCCGGTGATCAGATTGACGGCGCAGGGCATGGCCTGCCCTGGAGCCTGCAACCGCTCCCAGACCGCTTCCAGATAATCCACGA
>JAKDMK010000269.1 GCA_030452365.1 Nitrococcus sp. | reverse complement strand
TCGTCCCAACATTCACGTGCGGCTTCGTACGCTGAAACTTCTCCTTGGACACGGCATCATCTCCCGTTGTTCCGTGCTGTGTGCTCGGTGCTCGGTGCTCGGTGGGATGCTCAATAAGGCATCAGCGCTATATTCAAGGTGGAGCCCATGACCGGACTTGAACCGGTGACCTCTTCCTTACCAAGGAAGTGCTCTACCGCCTGAGCTACATGGGCCTCGCGTTTTTGGCTTGCTGCCACGGGCATGCCCTACATGGAGCGGGTGATGGGGATCGAACCCACATCATCAGCTTGGAAGGCTGAGGTTCTACCATTGAACTACACCCGCGTGGAGGCGGTTCGCGCACGGCTCTGCATGCAGCAGAGGTGGAATAGCATTTGCAGTTCTACCCTACCTGGCGGAACCTCGACTGGCCTAACTCGAACTCCGACGTCTTCCGCTCTTAAATGCAATCTGGTGGGTCGAACCTACAGGTTCTCATCCTACCCCTTCAGCCAAAGTCCGCCTTAAACAAAATCCCTATGCCCTGGCGCAACCACTCGCCTTTGCAATCTAGTGGAGGGGGTAGGATTACTCCGGGCATCCTGCCCTCCGCCCTTCGGGACGCCGCGCACGGCGTTCAAAATCGCTCCCGGCGATTTGGTCGAACCTACAGGTTCTCATCCTACCCCCTTTAGGCGGAACCGGCGCTTGAGCGGCCTCCTTTGTCCCCCGCATTAGCCACTCTGTGCAATCTGGTGGAGGGGGTAGGATTCGAACCTACGAAGGCTGAGCCAGCAGATTTACAGTCTGCCCCCGTTGGCCGCTTGGGTACCCCTCCATGTGGCAAACATTGTACCATGCGCAGACCGAACCTCGCTGTCAAGCGACTGTAACCGCGGGTGCCGTTCTGCGCCAAATCGGGCGCAAAGTATAATACGTGCAGCCGCAAGCGCAAACCCCAACAATCCCACTTGCACGGATAACACATAATCCCATATGCCCACCGCCGAATCCTCAATCTGCCACGGTCAGTCAACGTCCCGCTCCGTCAGGCCCCAGGCTCGCGAGCAGCTCATGGATATAGATCGACGGGACGGCATGGGAAATCCCGCTTGGCTGCTGAATAGCCGCGGCTGGCCGACAACGTCGAGCTGTCATTGACCCCCGCAACTGACCATGGATAATTGTGTTGCCCTGCAATATGCACTGAGTTGTCGGTGCCGAGGCAACTGCCTAAGATGCTGACAGAGGCGAACGCTATGTACTTGGCTATGTTGAAATGCAAGCTGCATCAGGCGCGGGTAACCCATACTGAGTTGGAATACGAGGGATCTTGCGCTATCGACGCCGATCTGCTCGCGGCCGCCGGTATCCGTGAGTACCAACAGATCGATATCTACAACATGACCAATGGCGAGCGGTTCACTACCTATGCCATTCGGGCCGAAGGCGGCTCGCGCATCATCTCAATGAACGGCGCCGCCGCGCACAAGGCCCACCCAGGCGATCGGGTGATCATCTGCTGCTATGCCCTTGTACCCGAAGCCGAGCTCGAAGGGCATCAGCCCGTGCTCGTCTATTGTGACGCGCAAAATCGCATCAGCCACACCCGTAACCCCATCCCCCGACAGGTCGCATGAGGTCGGCGCTGCGTTGGTAAAGGTACTCTACATTCTCTTCATCGCGGCGGCAGAACGCGCCGTATCGGCGCACAGCACGTCTGCACAGACGTAAGACGGATAGGCTAAAAGCGCTCTGGCCCGAATTGTCCGTTCGGGATCTAGTTTAGACCCCACGCAGGAATACCGGGAACGCTCATTTGGGCATCTCATTATCAACACCGCGCTGCCGTCTGACCCGCCTGATGGCTGGCGCTTACCTGCTGCTGCTCGCGTATGGCACGCTCTTTCCGCTGCGTGACTGGCGGCCGCCGGGCATGCCGGTCACCGGCATCCTGCTGCACCTGCCAACCTATGCATCATCGGCGGATATGGCAACGAACGTGCTGATCTACGTTCCCGCCGGCATCCTGCTCGTGTTCGCCCTCCCAGGTGCCCGTCTGCAGAGAGCGGTTCTCGCCGTGACGATCTGCGCACTGCTCTCTTTCAGCCTGGAGTATCTGCAGGCGTGGCTGCCCGCGCGCACCCCTTCCGGCCTGGACCTAATGCTGAACACCACCGGCGCGCTACTCGGCACCTTGGCAGCACCGCTGGTCAGCGCCGGGCTCCGCTACCCCACTATCCTGCCGGAATATGAGAACCCTCTGCGCTACGAACCGGCGATGCGGGCCGGCCTGACAGCGATCGCGCTGTGGATCGGTTCGCACTGGGCGCCATTCGTACCCTCGCTGGATCCGTGGCAGGTGTGGCAATCGGTGAAGCCGGTCTGGATCACGATCCGCGATGGTGGGTTCGACCCTGTCGTTGCCAGCGCCTACGTTCTAGAGACGCTCGCCATCGGTGTAGTGCTCAGCGGAGTGCTGCGCAACCCCTACTCAGCACCCCTCTGGCTCGCAGGGCTGATGGCGGTACTGCTCATCGGCAAGCCGCTGATAGTCATACGCAGCCTCAGCGCCGAATCGCTCGCCGGCGTCGCCGTAGGTACCCTGCTGTTCGCCGTGGCGCCGGGCCCCTTCACTCGGCGTCGCGCGGCGTTCGGCGCCGTCGCGCTGCTCGCGACCTGGGCCATGGCCGTGCTAACGGAACCCTTCACCACCACGGCGCAGGAAGCGTTCAACTGGATCCCCCTGCGCGAACACCTGACGAACCCGATCAGCGGCATCCTGGACCTGATTGATACCGCCTGGCCCGGCGCTGTTCTAGCCTATCTGGCGCTGCGCAGCGGCGCTCACCACCGTGGCGCGCTCGTCTGTGGCGCCCTCGCCGTTGTAGCCTACGCCGGAGCGCTGGAATGGCTTCAGCGCTGGCAACCCGATAGCTACCCGGATGTCACCGATATTCTGGTTCCCGGCTGCGCATGGGTGATCACGTTCTTAATCGGTACACGATCGCATCGCACCGCCGCACCTACGGCGTTATCATAATCCGTGTGAGCTGCACAGAGCGGCACAGCAGAGGAGTGACCACCGATGTCCCGCCTGGCCCATATTCATTCTCTGTATGAGGCGCTGGAAGCATTACCAGAAGGAGTGGTCGGCGAGCTCCTTAACGGACAGCTATATACCCAGCCCCGGCCCTCCGGACGGCATGCACTGGTCGCTTCCAACGTCGGCGCCGAACTGATCAATCCCTTCAGCCGAGGCCGCGGTGGTCCCGGTGGCTGGTGGATCATTGACGAGCCCGAAATTCATTTTGTCCGGAACGCCGAAGTTCTGGTTCCCGACGTAGCCGGCTGGCGCCGCGAACGCATGCCGAGCCCGCCCGACGACCAGCGATTCGAAGTGACTCCCGATTGGGTCTGCGAGGTGCTCTCACCATCCACGGCCGGCAAAGACCGCGAGCTGAAGATACCGCTCTATGCACGGTATGGCGTTCGCTACGCCTGGATTATCGATCCCCGCGAGCGGCGGCTGGAAGCCTTCGCCCTGGAAGGCGAGGAGTGGAACGCGATCGGCGTCTTCAGTCCCGGAGAATCCATCCGCGTACGACCATTCGAGGCAATCACATTGGAGCTGGATGCACTCTGGAGCTGAGCGCCACTACACCGATTCGCGCCAAGATCGCGGTTCCTACTGTGGGAAAGGTGTCGCGCCGCGATCTTACGCCCTCGCCACATCCCACTGCGCATCCACAGCTCCCCGGCTCTCGAACCACTGCTCCAGCATCATCAATACCCACACCAGGGTGCCGTAATAAGCCGGGTGCTCGGGAAGCCAGCGATCCAGCAACGCATCAAGGAAATCCGTACGCAGGATATCGCGTGATTTAAGGCCCATCAGGCTGTCACCGGCCAGTTCGCGCAGCCGTCGATCCTGCGCCAGCCAAACGCCGAACGGCAGCCCGAAGCCGTGCTTCTCCTTGGTGAGAACCGCCTGCGGCAGAAAATCCCGTAGCGCCTCCTTGAAAAACGGCCGCAGCCGCGTGCGGCGCAGCTTCCAGGACGGCGGGAGCCTCAGCGAGAAGCGCAGCAAGTCATCGTCCAGCATCGGGAACGCACAGTCCACTCCCGCCAGTGCACAGGCGCCACGAACCTTGATTAGATCGTCGTCGGCCAAGGTGAAGCGCAGGTCGCGGGCGAGCATTCGATTGACGTAGCTCTGCGCTCCGTCCGCCGCCATCGCCTCGGCGATGAGCCGCACCGGCTCATCGCGGTCCACCGTAGCCAGGAATTCCGCGCTCAGCATCCGCTCAGCGCCCATGCGCTCCACCAGATTGTAGGCCTCGGAA
>JAKDMK010000007.1 GCA_030452365.1 Nitrococcus sp. | reverse complement strand
GATGGGTGATCATACGACAGCGGATGATGCGCGGCGCTGCGATAGCGCCGCGCATCATCCGCTGTCGTATGATCACCCATCCGATAGGTAAGTGCTTCGATCAGGCTAGGCCCCTCGCCGCTGCGGGCGCGCTGCAGGGCCCGATCCATGCGATCGCGCAGCGCGATATAATCGTTGCCGTCGACCTGCTCGCCGTCGAAGCCGGCGGCGATGGCTTTCTGCGCCAGGGTCTGCGCCCGGCTCTGCAGCTTGCGTGGCACGGAGATGGCCCACAGGTTGTTGCATACGACGAAGACCACCGGCAGATCCCAAGTACCGGCCGCATTCATGGCCTCGTAGAAGTCACCCTTGGAAGTGGCGCCGTCGCCGAGCAGGCAGACAGCGACCCGCGGCTCCCTGCGATACTTAAAGGCATAAGCGACTCCCACGGCGTGCGGGGCGTGCGTCGCTATGGGCACGGCGATCGGAAAGTCCTCGCGTACACTTTCGAAATCCATGCCGCGCTCGTCACCGCCCCAGTACGCCAGCAGCTCCTCGATGCGCACGCCCCGGCTGAGATAAGCTCCATGGTGACGGTACATCGGCAACAGCACGTCTTCGGGCCGCATCGCCAAACCGACGGCAACGGCGATCGCCTCCTCGCCGAGGCAAGATGCGAATGTCCCGAGCTGGCCCGTGCGCTGCAGATTGATTGCCTTGCGGTCGAACGCACGCGCATTCGTCATGGCGCGGTATGCCGCAATCAGATTGGCCGGGTCACGGGCAAACTCGGGCAACGGCGCGGTCACCTGCAGCTCGTGATCCAAATAGCCGGTGTAGCAAACTTCAAATTGCGCGACGCATCGCATACTGCCATCCTCCTTGCCGCCCATTAATGATTGTGCGTGATACCTTTCATTAGACAAGCTTAGATGACGTAAGCTCAATAGCCGATAACGGCTGGGAGCTTGAGAACAGCCGACCGCGGCGCCATATAGGAAAACGTATTCGATAAGGCGGACAATATTATTGAGCCTACTCTCGCTGGAGGATCAATGAACGCACTGCGCACCACCGTTTTGCTTGCGAGCCTCACGGCCCTGCTGGTGCTGGCGGGCAAGGCGCTGGGCGGTAACGTCGGGATGATCCTGGCGCTGGGATTGGCCGTGGTGATGAACTTCGGCAGCTATTGGTTCTCGGATAAGCTGGTGCTGCGCCTGTACCGGGCGCAGCCGGTGGGGCCGGATAGCGCGCCCGAGCTGTGCTCGGTGGTGGAGGAGCTGGCAGGGCGAGCCAAGATGCCGATGCCCGCGGTTTACATCATCGAGACCGATACCCCCAATGCCTTCGCCACCGGGCGCAGCCCGGAGCATGCGGCCGTGGCCGCAACCACGGGATTGCTGCGCATCATGAACCGTGAAGAGCTCATCGCGGTATTGGCGCATGAGCTCAGTCATGTCCGTCATCGCGATACGCTGGTGAGCGCCATCGCGGCAACGCTCGCCGGCGCCATCACCATGCTCGCGAACATGGCACAGTGGATGCTGTTATTCGGCGGGCTGGGGGGCAACAATGACGAGGAAGGGGAAGGCGGAGGTTTGCTGGGCGCGCTGGTGATGATGATCCTGGCGCCGATTGCCGCCACGCTGATCCAGCTCGCGGTCTCGCGCTCGCGCGAGTTCGGCGCCGATCAAGGCGGCGCGGAGCTCACGGGCAATCCAATGTGGCTCGCGAGCGCGCTGCGCAAGTTGGAGCAGGCTAATACGCACGCGCCGATGCGGGCGGCAGCCCATCATCCCGCCACCGCGCATCTTTTTATCGTCAATCCCCTCGGCGGACTGCGGCTCGCGCGGCTCTTCGCCACCCACCCATCCACCGATGAGCGCATTCGCCGCCTGGAGGCCATGACTCGGCCCTAACTGAACCGGCGAGCATTAGCGCTTGGTGGCGATATCTAGGAGCTTCGCCAGGAGAAAGCCTACACCCGCGGCCGCGACGAAGCTGACGTAGGGATGAGCGCTCATCTCATCTTCCATCTCCGCACGGGCACGGCGGCCGCGGTTCTGTCCCGCCTTGATACCGCGCTGCAATATCTGGCGCCGCCGCTGCATCTCATCCTCCGCCGAGTCCCGCATCGCGTGCAGCTGCTCGCTGCCGAGATTGCGCAGGTTCGCCACATCCGCCTTTAGCTTGTCCAGCTCTTTGCGAAGATCGTCAGTGCTTCCCATATCAGTCTCCTTGCGTTTGCAGGCACCACATCGAGCACACGCCCGCTGAAATATTCATGCTCGAGGATATAGACCGCGGAATACCCTATCTCGTTCGGCGCGCCCAGCCGGCCAAGTAGAATCCCCTCCTCTACTTCGTCAGCCTGGCGAAGCCGGCCCCGGACGCCGATCCGGGGGCCGGGATCCATCTCGTGCCGAAATTGCGCGCGCTCAGCTCGGGTGGGCCAGCACCAGGGAGAAGTGGCGGTCTGTTGGTTGATAATGGCTGATGGGGGTCAACCGAGCCGCTCGTAGCTCGGCGGTAAGCGATTCCGTGGTGAATTTGCGGCTGATCTCAGTGAGAATGCGCTCGCCACCAGCAAAACCATAGCGGCGATCGAGCGCCATTAGATGCACGTCCTGGTCGCGGCGTGCGACGAGATACATCTCTATACGCTGCAAAGCTTCGTTGTAAACGGCTAGGTGATCAAAGGCCTGGGGATCGAAATCACCGCCAAGGACTTGGTTGATGACGTTGAGCACGTTACGGTTGAACTCGGCGGTGAGCCCAGTCGCGTCATCGTAAGCCGCCTCTAGCAGTCGGGGATCCTTGGTGCGGTCAGCACCCAACAGAAAGGCATCGCCCGCTCGCATCAGGCCGCGCAGCTCATTGAGAAAGGCAATTGCTTGATCTGGCGTCATATTGCCGATCGTTCCGCCCAAAAAAACAAAGAGTCGCCGCCCCGCGGGCTGCGGAAGATGCGCCAATCCCGCCGAATAGTCCCCGATCAGCGCCTGCACCCTAAGCCATGGATGTGCCTCGATGAGTGCCTTGGCGGCCGTGTGCAGAACCTCTTCACACACGTCGAAGGGCCAGTAGTCCGGATCGAGCCCGTTGGCCTCGCAAGCCTCCAACAGATGTGCCGTTTTGCGCGAGGTGCCGCTGCCAAGCTCGATGATATGGTCCGGTTGGGCGCGCCGGATGATGCTGTGTGCCGACTGATCGAGAAGCTGCGCCTCGGTCCGGGTCGGGTAGTATTCGGGCGTATCGCAGATCCGATCGAATAGCTCGGAGCCCCAGGCATCATAGAAATACTTCGGTGGGAGGACACGTGGCCGGCGGGCGAATCCGCGCCGAACGTCCTCGGCCAGATCGGGTACGACACGTGCGGCTGGAACCGGCTGACAATTGAAGCGTTCGAAGATCCGATTGCGGGCAGACGCACCGTCCATGGAAATATTCATAAAGAAAGTGCTCTATCTTTTACGTGAGGACGTTTCGCCATAAGCTACCATCCTACTGTGAGGAACGCACAACCTTGCGGGAGAACTGACGTGTGCCGACTAGCCGCCTACCTGGGCCAACCCGTCTACTTGGAGCGCTTCCTGCTGGCCCCAGAGCACAGCCTGATTCGCCAAGCCTGGTCGCCTCGGGAAATGCGCTCAGCCGCCCTGAACGCAGACGGCTTCGGGTTCGGTTGGTATGACGATGCCGGCTGCCCGGTCGCCTATCGCAATATTCAACCCGCCTGGGCGGACCCCAACCTGGCGGCGCTGGGTCGCTCGCTGATACGCGACTTGTGGCTCGCCAATGTGCGCAGTGCTACAGCAGGATTCGCCAGCGGATACGCCAACACCCAGCCGTTCTCGGATTGCCGCCTGCTGTTTCTGCACAACGGATTCGTCGACCATTTCGCGGACGACCTGAGACCCCGGCTACGCAGCTGGTTGCAGCCGGATATTGAAGCCGCGATTCACGGCAATACCGATTCCGAGTATCTATTTGCGGTGATCCGCCAGCTCGGCGCCGAAGACCCGCAACCGCCCCGGTTGCTGCTGCGTCGGTTGGTGAATGCCCTCGCCACCTGGGTGCCAGATGGACGGGCGTTGCTCAACATCGCCCTGAGCGATGGCAGTGAGATCGCGGTGACTCGACATGCGATCGGCGATGAGTGCCCGACACTCTATGCAACCGACTCCGACCCGTTGTGCCCGGATGGCGTACTGATCGCATCCGAGCCACTCACACCCGGCATGCACTGGGAGGCGGTACCTGCCCACCATATTGTGGCGCTGGACGGCACTCGCCGGCTGAGCGTAACCGGCCTATAACAACATGGCAGAACGCTGGCTGGGGACGGCGCGGCGAATCGCCGAGCTGGCAAAAATGCATCAGAGGGGCCAGGACATCGTCGGACGGCTTCCTGCCGAGGATGTCCGTACTCAGTATCACAACGACCTCAGTCCACTCGGCTGGCATTTGGGCCACTGCGCATTCATCGAAACCTATTGGCTGCGCGAAGTCGTGCTTGGCAACAACGCGATCACCGCCACCCTGCATGGAGTCTATTTCCCGGATTTATGCGAGAAAGCGGCACGCCCCGAGCTGGTTCGTGGCCGCGAGCGGCTGCTCGAATGGACCAGTGCGGTTCATAAGGAAAATCTAACGCTGCTCGCCAATCCGCCCGACCACATGCGCCAGCACCGGTTGATGGGCGCGGACTACCTGCTCGACTTCCTGATTCAGCACTATGCTCAGCATCTCGAAACAATGCATTACGTGCTCGCACAGCGCCAACTGCGCCTCACCGGCCCATGGACGCCGAACAGCACGCTCACCCCGGCCAGCCGCGGTGACGAAGCGATCCATCTGCCGGCGGGACCCGTCAAGATTGGCTGCGACGAACCCTACGCCTATGACAACGAGCAGCCGCGCCATGAGAATTGGCGAGCAAGTGGCCGCATCGCTGTGCGCCCGGTAACCAGTGCGCAATACTTGGCCTTCATGGAAGATGGCGGCTATCGGCGCTCCGAGCTATGGAGCGAGGCGGGCTGGGCGTGGCTGTGCCACACCCGGGTAGATTGCCCTGCACTGTGGCGCCGATCGGGGCCTTCCTGGTACGAAGTGAGCGCCTTTGGTCCGCGTGATCTGGAACCGAGCGCCGCGGCAAGTGGGATATGCTTCTACGAGGCCGAGGCCTTCTGCCACTGGGCTGGAGCCAAGCTGCCGCACGAATTCGAATGGGAGGCCGCCGCCCAGGCGGGCCTGTTGCAAGACACCGGCCAGGCGTGGGAATGGTGCGCCAATCGCTTTCACCCTTATCCCGGCTTTAGGCCCCTTCCCTACGAAGGCTATTCCAGCCCCTGGTTCGACAATCAGCACGGCGTCCTACGCGGCGGGAGCGAGTACACGCTGGCACCCATTCGGCGCACCAGTTTTCGTAACTTCTATACCCTGGACAAGCGCCACATCTGCGCCGGTCTGCGGCTTGCGTGGGATTGAGAAGATGTGGCTATCATACAGGGCTGCGCCCAGCTACTGATGTTTGCCGATCCCAGAAGCATGCGGCGCAATACGCTTCGCTATTGCGCCCTGCGCGGGCTTCCCAAACACTCGCGCGCCGAACGAATACCCAAGCCTGTCAGTGCCGTAGGGCGCATTAGGCCGAACAGGCCGTAATGCGCCGAACGAAAACACCTAAGTCTGTCAGCCGGACCCAGGAGCGCTCACGGCGCCTGGCTGGCACGCAGATCGCGCAGATTGGTGATCACCTGCTCAAGCGCTTTGTCGAAGAGCATATTATGGTCGAGAATGACCGCTCGTCCGCTGCTCAGCTCCTCGGCCATTTCCTCCAATTTCTTGTCAGCCAGCTTGAAGCCGGCGCGATTGACAAATATCAGCCGCCGGCCAGCGTTTAGACGAGCCGAGAGTTTGGCGCGTAGCTGGCGCCCAGCGCCAGTGGAAAAAGCAAACCACGTTCCAAGATCCACTCCGGCCAGGTGCTGCAAGCACTCCTCCCGCAGGTGCTGCTCTTCAGTAAGTGGGAGAGTCTCGGCCGCGACAGAAGGCTCATCGGCGCGGTACGAGACCGGCCCCGGTTCGGCCGCTTCGACTTCGCTTTCCGGTTCGGCGGCATCCCCGGATCGCTCGGCCGTGGCTGGCGCTAGACAGCGGATGTGCTCAGCCTCCAATTCATTGAAAAATCGCGTCATCTCGAAGGGATTGTAGAAAACGGCGTGCAGCCCTTCGCGCAGATCGTGCAGCAAGGCCGGCATGCGGGTCAGCATGCGCTGGCGTTCGTCCGGATTCCCCTTCGGTTGGACGCTCCAGATCAAACGCTCCATCAGCTCCAGCTGTGATTCCCAGGTTTGCCCCTGTGGTCCATTCTTGACACAGGTGATGCAGAGCACCTTGAACCAGGCACCTTCCAGAATCTGGCGCACGACGGCCGGCACGGACTTACCATGCAGACGCCGCTCGATCTCGGCCTGTACCCGCTCGCGCGCATCCTCGACCTTAGCCTTGCCTTGCGCCGCTTGCTGGGTACGCGCCTCGACGGTCTGCGTCCGCTCTTGTTCCTGCGCGAGAAAGTGACGAAAATCCTGCAGGACATGCTCGAACAAAGCGACGTCCTCCTCGAATCCCTCGAGAATTCGATTCATGGCCTCGTTCATCTTACGGTACAGGGGATCGGCGCTTGGATTCTCGCACTCCACCCAGCCGGTGGCGGCGTGCGCCAGCTCATTGATCAGCGCGCGCGCGGGATGCTGGCGGTTGTTGAAGAAGCTTCGATCCAGCATCGCCACTTTGAGCACCGGAATCTGCAACCGCGCGATGACGGCCTTAATCGAGGGCGCGAGCCGGGAATCATCCAAGATGATGTCGAAGAGCATGCTAACGACATCGATTGTATCGTCCGCCGACCGCTCGATGCGCCGCGGCAAGCCATTGGAGTCAACGCGCAGCGAGCCCCCCAGAAGCGCCTTGAGCTCCTCGGCATTGAGCACCTGCGCAGCGCTCGTGCCGAGATTCCCAACTCTGGGCTGCTGCTGCAGCGCAGAGAGCGCCTGAACCACATCCGAGACGCCGGCGCCCCGCATTGCCTGTGCTCCGGGCAGTTCCCCACCGCGCATCTGAGCGAGCAACTGCTGAAGCAGCTGCAAGGTCGCGCCGTCTTGCTCGTCCTCGCCACCGTGGTCGAAGCCCACGCCGGAATGGACGGCGCTCTGCGGGGCTTGCCTAGCGCCGGCTGCCGGCGGCTCGCCGGTGCCGCGTAGCGTCGGCAGGATATCGGCGTCGATGAGCAGCTGGTTAGCGGCCTCATAGAGTGCGGGCAGCTGTAACAGCGCCTGCTTCTCGAAGAGCTTAAAAATGATCAGCTTGGGCTGAATTTCGATGTCGAAACCCGCTATCGCGACGACGAAGGCGTCGACGATCTGACGCGGGTCCAGCGCGTTATTGCTCTCGTCAACCTTGCGCTCGGCGATAAGGCTGTCCAACCGAGTCCTGAGCTGGGAGAGGGGAAGGGCGCAGCGCGTGCGGAACTTGCTGACGATTGCTTCGGCGGCGAGGCTTTCCTCAACGACGGTCTCGTCCATAAGCTCGAGCGAATAGCCCAGCCGTGGCGCTGCTGCAGGCTCTCGGAGCGCCGCGGGGTGAAACCGTGTCAATCGGCTGAAGGCGTTCTCCGTCTCCCGGACGAACGCCTGCACCACCGTTCGGCGGCTCAATCGAACCTGGCGCATGGTAGCGAAAAACATTGCTTGATCGGCGTTGCTGCCGGCCTTTTCCGCCCGGTCGAACAAGGTATCATCGACGTGGTCAAGGACTTGGCACAGCATGGCTTCCAGGCGCGTGCGGGCCAAGCTGCAAAGCTCGTCTAGGACTTTGACGCCTGTTGTCGGCGTATAATTGGTCTTCAAGCAGACGACCTTGTTTTGCCCAGCCATGCGACACACCCGATAATCTTGAGAGAAACGAAATTGCTCCCTATGCCACCTGTTTTAGAGGAGTAGTAGACAATAGTATGTGATCCAGTTCACATAATATATATCGCTGCCAGTGCCCAGGAGCCATCGCATCGACAGCCCACTGCATCGGCGTGGACCGCGTATACTGTCACGCGCAAACACGGATTCCTGTCCAGCTTGGCCACAGATGAGACCCAAGGAGAGACTATGATGACCGATGTATACTCGCTGCTCGGCGCTGAGGCCGAGAGCCTCCTCTCCTACCGTTGCCGCTGTATTCCAACGCAAATGCTGCAGCTTCCGGGGCCCGACTACGTCGATCGCGTGGTTGCTCAGAAGCATCGCAAGGCAGGCGTTCTGCGCAACCTGCAGGCCATTTTCAACCAAGGCCGCCTCACCGGCACCGGCTATCTGTCCATCCTGCCCGTCGATCAGGGCGTGGAGCACTCCGGGGGGGCCTCTTTCTCACCCAACCCAGAATACTTCGACCCGGAGAATATCGCCCGTCTCGCGGTCGAAGGTGGCTGTAACGCTGTTGCCTCCACGTTGGGCGTTCTGTCGGCGGTTTCGCGCCGCTACGCGCATCGCATCCCGTTTATCGTCAAGCTCAACCACAGCGAGCTGCTCACATACCCGGAGCTCCATGATCAGACTTTATTCGCCTCGGTAGAGCAGGCTTTCGATCTCGGCGCGGTAGCCGTTGGTGCGACCATCTATTTTGGCTCGCCCGAGTCCCGGCGCCAGATCCAGGAAATCAGTGAGGTCTTTGCGCATGCCCACGACCTGGGTTTGGTCACCATTCTCTGGGCCTATCTGCGTAATCCGGCATTCAAGAAGGACGGCGTTGACTACCATACCGCCGCCGACCTGACCGGGCAGGCCAATCATTTGGCGGCGACCATCGATGCCGATATCGTCAAGCAGAAGCAGCCTGAGAATAATGGCGGGTTCAGCGCGCTCAGTTTCGGCAAGACCCATCGCAAGGTCTATGAGGAGCTCACCACTGATCACCCCATCGATCTCACGCGCTATCAGCTCGCCAACTGCTACATGGGGCGCGCGGGGCTGATCAACTCGGGCGGCGCATCGGGCGGAAATGACCTGCAGCAGGCGGTGCGTACGGCGGTAATCAACAAGCGCGCGGGGGGCATGGGTCTGATCAGCGGCCGCAAGGCTTTTCAACGCCCCATGCGGGAGGGGGTGGAGCTGCTGCACGCCATCCAGGATGTCTACCTGGACAATGAGACGGTGAGCGTGGCCTGAGCGAACGGTGCCTGAGTTGGAAGATCAGCACGCGCGCCTCATGCCCTAATCCGGCGTTCAGCCACACGGGCACGCCGCTACTCGCCCATCGGATCGGGGATCATCGATGCCGCAGACGCTGGCACAGGCTTTCGCTCGAAACTTTCTCGGCCACTCGCCAAGGTGGTACAAGCTCACCCTCACCGGCTTTCTCACCGTCAACCCCGTCTTGCTGATCGCGATAGGCCCCTACGTGGCGGGGTGGGCTCTGGTGCTTGAGTTCATCTTCACGCTCGCCATGGCTCTGAAGTGCTACCCCCTGCAACCGGGTGGGCTGCTGGCGCTGGAAGCCATCATTATCGGCCTGGCGAGTCCGCAGCAGGTCTATCAGGAGGCGGTGCAGAACTTCCCGGTAATCCTGCTGTTGATGTTCATGGTGGCGGGCATCTATTTTCTGCGTGATCTGCTGCTGGTCATCTTCACCCGCATCCTGCTCGGGGTGCGTGCAAAACCCCTGCTCGCGCTGCTGTTCTGCAGCATGTCGGCCCTCCTCTCAGCCTTCCTGGACGCGCTGACGGTAGTCGCGGTGATCATCACGGTGGCAAGCGGATTCTATGGCGTCTATCACCGTGCCGCCTCCGGAAAGCGCTACTCACATGAGCACGATCAGGCCGATGATACTTCGATTCATCGTGATCATAGCGCGGATCTGGAGCAGTTTCGGGCGTTCCTACGCAGCCTCATGATGCACGGCGCCATCGGCACGGCGCTCGGGGGCGTCATGACCATTGTTGGTGAGCCGCAGAACTTGCTGATCGGCCATATCATGGGATGGCAGTTCATCGAGTTCTTCCTGCGCATGGCGCCGGTGACGATTCCGGTGTTCATCGTTGGGCTGATCGTGTGCTTCACACTGGAGTGGCGTGCCTGGTTCGGCTATGGCACCCCACTGCCGCCGGCCGTGCGGCAGATCCTCGAGAACTTCGAGGCTGCCGAGCGCGAGCAGCGTGACCGCTCGCAGATGGCCATGCTGATCGTCCAGGCAGTCTCAGCGCTGCTGCTCGTCGTGGCGCTGGGCCTGCATCTCGCCGAAGTCGGCCTCATCGGACTAACGATAATCGTGCTTGCCACCGCCTTCAACGGCATCACCGAAGAACATCGGCTCGGCCACGCCTTCGAGGAGGCGCTGCCCTTCACCGCCCTGCTGGTCGTCTTCTTCGGCGTGGTCGCGATCATCCATCAGCAGCACCTCTTTACACCCGTCATCAAATGGGCGCTGGCATTCGAGGGAGACCTGCAGAAGGTCGCGTTCTTCGTGGCGAGCGGCATACTCTCTGCGGTAAGCGATAACGTCTTCGTCGCCACCATCTATATCACCGAGGTTAAATCCGCATTCGATGCGGGCAAGCTGAGCGTCGAGCAGTTCAATCACCTGGCGGTGGCGATCAATACCGGCACGAACATTCCCAGCATCGCGACGCCCAATGGCCAAGCCGCTTTTCTGTTCCTGCTCACCTCCACCCTGGCGCCATTGATCCGGCTATCCTACGTTCGGATGCTATGGATGGCGCTACCCTATACAATCGTGCTGAGCGCCACGGCGCTGGCCTGCGTATGGGCTTTCATCTAGAGCCTGTTAACGCATCCCCTGGTCACCGCGGCGATTTCGCCTCCCGGGGGCGGTGAAGGCAGGCTAGGGTATTCACCATGTGCTCTGCCGATCAGATTGCCGCCGACGTCGCACGCGCCCTGGCCGAGGATATTGGCGGCGGAGACCTCAGCGCTGCGCTGATACCCGAACACGCCACCAACACGGCCACTGTCGTCTGCCGGCAAGCGGCCGTGATCTGTGGCAGGGCCTGGTTCAGTACCGTCTTCCTACGGCTCGATCCCGCGATGCGAATCGAGTGGAGCGTGACAGACGGAGATTCAGTTGCGCCTGGGCATACCCTTTGTCGCCTCAGTGGCTCTGCGCGCGCGCTCCTCAGCGGAGAGCGCACGGCCCTCAACTTCCTGCAGCTGCTCTCGGGCACGGCAAGCACCGCCCGCGCTTACGCGGACGCCGTTGCCGGCACGCATACCCGCATTCTGGATACGCGCAAAACCCTACCGGGGCTGCGCGCCGCGCAGAAATTCGCGACCCGCTGCGGTGGCTGCGTCAATCACCGCCTGGGGCTTTTTGATGCCATTTTGATCAAGGAGAATCATATTGCCGCGGCGGGCTCGATCGAGGCCGCCGTGCGGGCGAGCCGCGAGCGCCGGCCGGACAAAGCGATCGAGGTCGAAGTCGAGAACGTCGCGCAGCTCGATGAGGCGCTGAGCCTGGGGGTGGAACACCTGTTGTTGGATAACTTCTCCCTGCCCGAGCTTACAACCGCGGTCCTGCGCACGGCCGGCCGCGCCCGGCTGGAGGCCTCGGGCAACGTCGCGCTAGCCGACCTGGCGGCTATCGCGGCCACGGGTGTGGATTACATTTCTGTCGGCGCGCTGACCAAGCACGTTCAGGCCATTGATCTGTCGATGAGCATCGTTTGAAATGGTGTAGGGAGCTGCCAATACCCGATGGTCCGTATCGCAAATCTTATCTCCACCGGGCGCTATATCCCGGCGCAGCGAGTCACCAACGAGGAGTTGCAGGCTCACTTCGCGGCGCTGGGGTGCTCCGAGCGCATCGCCAAGCTCGCGGCAAGCACCGGTATCCGCCAGCGCTGGTATGCTCCCGACGATTGGGCGACCTCCGATCTGATCCTGCCCGCTGCCCGCCAAGCCCTGGAGCGCGCTGGCAGACGGCCAGAGGAGGTCGATCTGATCATCGTAGGCACGGACTCCCCGGACTATCTCACCCCGGCCACAGCCACCGTCGTGCAGGCCAAACTCGGCGCGTGGCGCGCCGGCACTTTCGACATCGGCTGCGCCTGCGCCTCCTTCCCAACCGCGGTCGCCGCCGCCGCCGGTTTGTTGGCGACCAACCCGGGGCTTCGTACCATACTTGTCACCGGCGCCTATCTCATGCACCGGCTGGCTGATCCGGATGATCCCTTAATCTTTCTCTACGGAGATGGCGCCGGGGCGGCGGTTCTGGAACCCGGTGCCGAAGCTGGCTTTCTGGGAAGCGCCTTCCGAGCCGACGGACGTTACTCTCAGCACTGGGGCATCTATGCGGGCGGTACGGCCGAGCCTGCCTCTGCGGCGGCCGTGCGCGCAGGGCGCACCCGAGTCCGGTTGCATGAGCGCTACCCGCCCGAGATCAATTTTGAAGGTTGGACAGCACTTGTTCGAGCGCTCGCCGCGCAGTGCGACTTCGGGATTCACGAGGTGGCGCAAGCACTGTTCACGCAAATCAATCGCCAGACAATCCGAGATGTCTGCGAGGCATTGGGGCTGCCGCTCACCCGAGCTCATACCGTTATGGACAAATGGGGCTATACCGGCTCGGCGTGTCTGCCCATGGCGTTGGATGACGCCATCGAGCAGGGGCTGATCGGGGCGGGGGATTTGCTGGTGCTGATCGGCTCCGGTGTAGGGTACAACATGGCCGGCGCGGCGCTGCGGCTGACCGATCGCCTGGCGCAGCAGATACTATGATCGCCTGCCGGCGGTTAGGCGTACCTGCAGGAGGCGGCCCCTCGCTCTTGAACTATCGGTTAATACCCTCGATCGTGAGTAGTATCCCAGCATGATCTGAACAATCCGGCACGATAGAGCAGGATACGGCGCATGGATAGAGGATAGAGGAATGAACCAAGGCAGTGATGTGGCGAAGAAGACGGGTGCAATCGAAGGCGTTATCGCGCGGGTACGGGAACGCTGCCCGCCCGAGGCGGTAGAACAGCTAGAGAACTTCGTGCGCGCCTATTTTGCAGGCGTCGCGCCCGAGGATATTGCCGTTCGCCGCATCACCGATCTTTACGGTGCCGCGCTCTCTCACTGGAGCCTCGGTCTCGCTCGCAAGCCGGAGCAGCCTCTCATTCAGGTGTATAACACCGACCCGGAGCAGCACGGATGGGAGTCGAGCCACACGATTGTCGAGGTCGTCACCGACGACATGCCGTTTCTAGTGGATTCCATGACTCTGGCGCTCAACCGCCTCGGGCTCACGATTCACCTCATTATCCATCCGGTGCTGACCTTGCGGCGCGGGCGCGAGGGAAGCCTTCAGCAAATCTGCGCGCCAAGCGAGCAGCAAGCCACTCGGAATGAGGCGTGGATGCACATCGAGATCGACCGCCAGCCCGAGCTGGAGCTCCTGCAAGAGATTCACCGGGAAGCCGCCGCGACGTTGGAGGACGTGCGGGTATCGGTCGAGGACTGGCAGCCCATGCGCGAGCAGCTCGCTCGAGTAATCCGCTCGCTGCGTCGCAACCGCCCACCGGTGGAGCCGGCTGATCTGGAGGAGGTGCTGGAGTTCCTGCGCTGGATACGCGATGATCATTTCACTTTTCTCGGCTATCGCCGTTACGATCTGCGCCGCAGCCGCGCGGGCGATGAGCTGCGAGCGATTGCCGATTCCGGGCTGGGCCTGCTGCGGCAGACAAACGGTTACCGTGTCTCGGGCAGCTTCGCCGTCTTGCCCGAAGACGTGCGCAGCCGCGCCCGCAACCCCGAACCCTTGATCCTGACCAAATCGAACAGCCGCTCTTCAGTTCACCGCCCGGGCTACTTGGACTACATAGGCGTCAAGCGCTATGACTACAAACGCGAGGTCATCGGCGAGCATCGCTTTCTCGGTCTTTTCACGTCGTCGGCTTACAATCGTAGCCCACGTGCGATCCCGTTGCTGCGACGCAAAGTCGCGCGCGTCCTCGAGCGTGCCGATCTACGCCCCAACAGTCATGCCGGCAAGGCCCTGGCCAACATCCTCGAAACCCACCCCCGCGATGAGCTCTTCCAGGCTTCCATCGACGAGCTCTTCGAGATCGCCCAGCGCATTTTGCACCTGGAGGAGCGCCAGCGGGTACGGCTACTGGTGCGCTACGACACTTACCGGCGGTTCGTTTCCTGCCTGGTATTCGCCCCGCGCGAGCGCTACGACACGGAGGTCAGCCAGCGCATGCAAGCGATTCTGCAGGAGGCATTCGCCGGTGTTCAGACCGAATTCTCGGTGCAGCTCTCGGAATCGATACTTGCGCGCATCCACTTCATAGTGCGCCTTGCTGAGCCCGGCAAACCGGAATACGACCATGCGGCGCTCGAGCAACGGCTGGCTAATACGATGCGGTCCTGGCCCGATGATCTGGCCGAGGCGCTGCACGATTGTTACGGCGAAGCGCTCGGCAATCGCCTGTTCAGCCGCTACGGCAGTGCTTTCAGCGCAGCCTACCGGGAGGATACCAGCCCCCGTGCCGCCGCCCATGACATCGAGCGTTTAGAAACCTTGCATCGGGCCGCGGATCTTGCCATCAGCCTGTACCAGCCGCTGGAGGCGAGGGAGGGAGTGTTGCGCTTCAAGCTCTTTCATGCCGAGCACCCGATCATCCTCTCCGATGCACTCCCGGTGCTGGAGAACATGGGGGTGCGGGTGATCGACGAGCGACCTTATGTCGTTGAACGCCAAGGCGGGGTCGTCTGCTGGATCGACGACTTCGGCCTTTGCTACGCCGGCGCGGGGCAGCTCGAGGCGGAACACATCCGCACGAGCTTCCAGGAGACCTTCGCCGCGGTCTGGCATCGTCAGGCCGAGAACGACGGCTTCAACCGCCTGGTGCTCGCGGCGGGGCTTGCTTGGCGCGATATCGTCATTCTGCGCGCCTATGCCAAATACTTACGCCAAGCGGGAATGGCGTTCAGCCAAAGCTATGTCGAGGATACGCTCGCCGGCAACCCCGTGATCACCCCATTGCTGGTCGAGCTTTTCAAGACCTGTTTCGATCCCGGCGACCAGGGCAAGGTTTGCGCGGAGGCGATCGTCGAGCGAATCGAAGGATTGCTCGAAGAAGTGCAAAGCTTGGATCAGGATCGTATCCTGCGACGACTGCTGGCGGCCATCCAAGCCACCGTGCGCACCAATTACTTTCGCGCCGACGGCGAAGGCAATCCTCGGGAGTATCTCTCCTTCAAGCTCGAGCCGCGAGATATTCCCGGCATGCCCGAACCGGTGCCGGCCTATGAAATCTATGTCTACTCCCCGCGCGTCGAGGGCGTGCATTTGCGTGGCGGCAAAGTGGCCCGCGGCGGCATCCGCTGGTCGGATCGCCGGGAGGATTTCCGCACCGAGATCCTGGGCTTGATGAAGGCACAGATGGTGAAAAACGCGGTGATTGTCCCCGTGGGCGCCAAAGGCGGATTCGTGTGCAAGAATCTGCCCGAGGATAGGCAAGCCATGCCCGCAGAGGTTCAGGCTTGCTATCGAACCTTCATTCGCGGGCTGCTGGACCTCACCGATAACATCAGCGCAGGGCGAGTCGTGCCGCCACCGAACGTGACGCGCTATGACGCTGATGACCCCTACCTGGTCGTGGCGGCGGACAAGGGGACCGCCCGGTTCTCGGATCTCGCCAATGAGATTGCCGATGAGTACGGCTTCTGGCTGCGCGATGCCTTCGCCTCCGGTGGCTCCACGGGCTATGACCACAAGAAAATGGGTATTACCGCCCGCGGTGCCTGGGAGGCAGTCAAGCGCCATTTCCGCGAAATGGACCAGGATGTGCACAAGGAGCCTTTCACTGCGGTCGGCATCGGCGACATGTCGGGCGATGTCTTCGGCAACGGCCTATTGTGCTCCGAGCAAACGCGGCTCATTGCCGCCTTCGACCATCGCCACATCTTTGTCGATCCGAGCCCCGATGCGGCGGCGAGCTATCAGGAGCGACAGCGGCTGTATGCCTTGGAGCGATCGAGCTGGGCCGACTACGACCGGGCGGTAATCTCAAATGGTGGCGGCGTATGGTCGCGCAGCGCCAAGGCTATCCCGCTGTCGCGCGAAGCACGAACTGCGCTTGCAACCGAGGCCGATCGACTGCCACCCAACGAGCTGATCAGCGCCATCCTGCGCGCGCCAGTGGATCTGCTATGGAATGGCGGCATCGGCACGTATGTGAAGTCCTCCGCGGAATCTCATGCCGATGTCGGCGACAAGGCCAACGATGCCGTGCGCATCGACGCGCGCGCGCTGCGCTGCAAGGTAATCGGCGAAGGCGGCAACCTTGGCTTGACGCAGCGAGCAAGGGTGGAGTTCGCGTTGGCCGATGGCCGCATCAACACCGATGCCATCGACAATTCAGGTGGGGTCGACTGCTCTGATCATGAAGTCAACATCAAGATTCTGCTCAACCGCGTGGTAGATGAAGGCGAGCTGACTCTAAAGCAGCGCAATCGACTGCTCGCGGCCATGACGGAGGACGTCGCCGAGCTGGTACTGCATGACAATTACCGCCAAACTCAAGGCTTGACCCTATCCCAGGCGCGGGCACCGGAGCTGCTCGATGAGCAGCACCGATTCATGCGTGAGCTCGAGCGCAGTGGGCATCTCGACCGCCAGGTCGAACAGTTGCCGGATGACGACGGCGTGACCGAGCGCCAAAAAGCGGGGCTCGGTCTGACACGCCCGGAGCTCGCCGTCCTGCAAGCCTATGCCAAGATCGAGGCCTATGAAGCAATTCTGCACGCCGATGAGCTTCACACGGAGTTTCTAGCCGGTGAGCTCGAGCGCTATTTTCCACTCGCGCTACGGGAACGCTTTCTCGCCCCGGTGCACAATCATCCGCTGCGCGCGGAAATCATGGCTACCCTGCTCGCGAATCATATCGTCAACCGCATGGGCAGCACCTTCCTATTCCGAATCCGTGCCCAAACGGGGGGCAGCGCGATGGACGCCGCACAGGCCTATTTCGCGGCACGCGATAGCTATGATCTGTGGGAGCTGAGGCGCGCGATCGACGGTCTCGACAATCAAGCGCCGGCGCAGCTGCAAACCCGCATGCTGCTACGCCTGAACGAGCTCCAGGAGCGCGCGACGCTGTGGCTGCTGCGCAATCTGCAGGCGCCCATCGATACGGCGGAGACCGTGGCGCGGATACGCCCGGCGATCGTTCAGCTTAACACCTGGCTCGCTGAGCTACTGCCGGAGATCGACCGGGATCGCTTGCATACTGAGACGGCCGAGCTCACTCAGGCCGGGGTTTCGCAATCCCTGGCACGGCGGGTCATTCACCTGGAACCGCTGTATTCGGCGCTGGATCTGGTAAAAGTCTGCTCCGAGACGAAAACCACGCTCGAGCGCGCGGCACGCGTTTACTTCAGTACCGCGACCCATCTAGAGCTCGATTGGCTGCGTGACACTCTGGCGGAATTCGGTGTTGTCGATCCCTGGCAGGAGCGTTATCGCGCCGGTCTGGAGGACGAATTCTATGTACAGCTTCGGCTGTTGACCATGCGTGTGCTCGCCACCACGGCCAAAGAGCAAAGCCCGGAGGCCCAGGTGGCGCATTGGGCCGGGGAACACGAGGCGACCGTGACACGCTTGCGTCGAACGTTGCACGAGCTCCAGGGCGCCTCGCTATTGGACCTTGCGATGCTCGGCGTAGCCATACAGGAATTGCGCATGACAGCTCAAGCCGGCGCAGCGGCTCAGCAATTGTGGTTAACGGACAAGCCGCAGCCCGCGATGAGACGAGCCTAGGGCCTGTTGACATTCACCCACGGCGTCGCGTTGCTGCCCAACAGGCCCTCATTCATGCCAGCGAGTAACCGCCTTCGGCTCCATTGGCAGGCAAGCGGTCATGGCCCCCCCTTGTTATTCCTGCACGGCCTCTTTGGCTCCGCCAGCAACTGGAGGCGCCATGCCCGTGACCTTGCCGAGCGCTATCGGGTGCTATTGCCCGATCTGCGCAACCACGGCCGCTCGCCGCATGCTTCGAGCATGGATTATCGCGCCATCGCCGGCGACGTGATCGGCCTGCTCGATGCCGAAGGGCTCGATAGGGTCGCGCTGGTCGGACATTCCATGGGCGGCAAGGTCGCCATGGCTCTGGCCCTGACCCGATCCGAGCGCGTTGCGGCCTTGGTGGTCGCGGATATCGCCCCCATTGCCTACGGGCCGCATCTGCACGATTACGTCGCTGCCATGTGCCGCCTGAACCTTGCTACCATCGACTCTCGGGCCGAAGCCGACCAGGCATTAGCAAGTGCCGTCGCAGACACTATGGTCCGGCAATTTCTGCTGACTAATCTGGAACGCCATCCGCAAGGCTACCGCTGGCGAATTCCTTTGGACATCCTGGCTCATCAGATGCCGTTGATCGAGGGGTTCCCCGAGCTCGCAGCAAGTTTTTCGGGGCCGACTCTATTTGTCCATGGCGGCCACTCTGACTACGTAACAGAACAACATCACGGGATCATGCGCGAGCTATTCCCCGAGGCCGAGATCGCGTCCATTGCGGAGGCGGGACATTGGCTGCACGTGGAGGCAGCGCAGCGATTCACCGAGCTCCTGGCAGGCTTCCTGGCGCGCGCCTATCCTGTTGTCTGAATGGGATCTATCAGCCTCGACTGGCCCTCAGCGCCGGTTTATCCCTATAATTCAAAGGTCGTATCGTAACTACTCCTCCCTTCCGCGCAGGATGCCTTTTCCGTACTGTCATTCTGCGCGGAGCCGTAAGGCGGAGTCGCAGAATCTAGTC
>JAKDMK010000268.1 GCA_030452365.1 Nitrococcus sp. | reverse complement strand
CACCTGTTGTCAAACTCAATTTCGCGGTGCCGACCGTGCCCGTCTGCGTCAGCCAAGGCGAAACCCTGGCCGGGCTGCTCGCCAACATGCGCGAGGCAATCCAGGCCTGGCTCGACACGACGCCGCCCAGCGACGCCCAGTTCGCCGAACCGTATACGCGAGCGCCAAGTCTGCGCAGAAAGCTCAAAGCACCTTGCGGACGTCAAATTCTTCGCGGATCCAAGTACCGAGCACCGGGATGGCAAGCTGCTCATGAGCATTGATGAGGCCTCGGTGCGCCAGCCAGCGACGAGTGGAAGCGTCGATTGTAGGTTCTTCCCCGCACGCCAGCGCCTTCAGCACGTCTCGGATCGGTTCAGGCGCATCGGTGACTGTGTGGCGCAGGTAGTATGCCGCCTGCTCGAGCACATCCGCTTCGACGACGTCAACATCGTCTAGCACGCTCCCCGAGCGTCTCTGGTCATTGAGTCGCGTCACCAGCAAAGAGCCGTACAATTGCAGCAGGTAGGGCTGGCCACCGGTCCGGAGGAAAACTTCTCTGGCAACCTCGCGTGGGATCGCTGTTTTAGGGAATTCGGGTATCGGCCCGGTCAGTAGCTCGATGGCGGTCGCTTCGTCGAGGTGCCCGACCCTGACCATGCGCGCGTTGACAAAGTGGTCGTTCCACAGTGGCCCAAGCTCGTGGAACGGCGCGGCGCCGGATACGAGAAGCCTGACATTGCGTCGATGCTGGATGGTGCCACGAAGTAACCCCATGAGCTGGAGCAGCTCGCGTCGATCACCCGGCCATAGATCCTCCAAGCGCTCGAACTCATCCAGGCAGAGTAAAACGCGCCGGCCAATGCGTGACTCATCGAGATCCCGAAGCCATTGGCTGGCGGCTTCGAACCGCGCGGCATTGGGAAGCGCCGGAACCTGGCCGCCGTCCTTGCGTGCCTGTTCGGCGGCGCGCTTGGCCAAGGCGGTAAAGAAACCCTTTGGCGAGTCGATTGGATTATCCTGGATATCGAACAAGACACACAACGTGTCAGGCAGCATGCCAGGCAGCATCTTGAGCAGCGAAGTCTTGCCGCAGCGGCGCGCACCGAGCAGGGCAATCGAGACGCTTTGCTGCGGATCGGCGAGCAAATTCTCGATCGTTCGCACGATTTCGTCCCGACCGCGAAACAGCTCCTTGCCGTGACCGGGCTCCAGTGGCTCGCCGGCCCGGAAAGGGTTGGGGACGCTCCCGGCTGCCGCCGCCTGCGCCTCGCGGCCCATGGCGCGCAGCGCGTGGCGCCAAGTGTCGATCACCGCGGGGAAAAGCCGCGACCATTCCGAGCGCTCGGTGACGAGGCGGTTCTGCAGAGCTTCAAGATCCCGCTGTGCCCGCTGCAGATGGGTTAGTCGGTGATATGGCTGGGCCGCGCTCTGGGCGGCCCGGATGTAGCGTGCAACATCGCGAAGCGCGAGCAAGGGCGGATCGGCCGCTTCAGAGCCCGGCAGCCACTGACCTTGGAGACTCGCGACTCCAGCAAAATCTCGGGCGCGGCCTGCCTCGTCGAGCTCTCTCGTTTGCAATACCCGCAAGGCGTATGCGCCGCTCCGTCTCTGGCCAGGGACAAGCGGGCAGACGTCCAATACCCGCCGGACCAGTGCGGGAGCTCTAGCAGCCGAATCGATGATGTGGCTTGCAAGAAAAGGATAGGGCAGGTAACTGAGATCGTGAAATAAAACCGGCGAGAGTTGAAGTGTCACGCGTCCGCTGATGCGTTGAAGGATATAGATGCCGCTCTGAAAAACCCCTTCCAAAGGCCAGAAGATGATCCGGGTAAAAGAGGCAATAAAGGCCACGCCTTCGGCCACGCCGAAGGCCACGCCTCCGGCCATGCCTTCGGCCACGCCCAAGGCCACGCCTGCGGCCACGCCCAAGGTCACGCCTCCAGCCACGCCCAAGGTCACGCCTGCGGCCACGCCTGCGGCCACGCCTGCGGCCACGCCTACGGCCACGCCCATGGCCACGTTCAAGGTCACGCCTGCGGCCACGCCTACGGCCACGCCTGCGGCCACGCCTACGGCCACGCCCATGGCCACGTTCAAGGTCACGCCTGCGGCCACGCCTGCGGCCACGCCTGCGGCCACGCCGACGGTCACGCGGAACGGATCGATTTCGATGCCTAACGAAGTCACTGCCAACGCCGACGCAGCACCCACCAAGGGTGTGATAAACAGCAGGATTACTGCCGCGCGCGCGAGGTATGCGCGCGTTGCCTGGTGGCGATGTTCATGTCTTCGCCATAGGCGCCAGGCGGAGGCGCCGGGATCGATTCCGCAGGCACGCAGACGATGATGCAGCCGAATCGGCTGCATGAAGAACATCCAAAGTAGCCGCCCGATGCCGGGGACCTCGAGCGGGTGAGCGGCTACGTCTGCATCTCCTTTACCCATTGACTCAATACCCGTCCGAACGGACGACCGTCCTCGCTGATGAGACCCCGAGTCTTGAGGCTACGCGTATCGATGCTCTGACCCGCACAGGATTCCTTGAGCCTTTGGCGTTCCGCCTCCGAGAGCGCCCGCCAGAGCTCCCGTAAACGTGCGTCGGCTTCGGCCTGGAACAGGTCCAGTGCCATGTCGGTTGTGTCGCCATATTGCTTCGCATCGACAAGGTGCCGGCCGAGTAGCTGAAGAAAAAGCGCATGACGACCGCACCATTCGTCCATCATTTCCATTTCGCTTGGGTCAAGTATTGATCGTCCTTGTTCGATCAACTCTGCCGCCGCGGTCTGTTCCAGTAGTCCCAGACGGATCAACTCAAGCCGATTCTCCCAAGGGGAGGTCCGTTGCAGTTTCCGATAAATCAGGTCGATCGGGTCGCGGGTCGCGACGACAAAGCTGATCCGTCCCAGCATGCCGCGCAGACGCTCGAAGAAGCGCTGCTCGAACGTCTCCAACATGCCGTCAAGCTCGTCGACCAGAACGCTTGGCGGCAGGCCCTCAGGCGCGATCTGCGCAGCCCAGCGGCTCAGCGCGTCGGCTGCGCCGTCGCTATTATCCGGGGCGTCCGATCCGGTGACCGCGGCAACGAATGCGGCAATGGAAGCTCCTTCTGGTCCTTCGCCGCTCACACATCGCACGATCCGGCCGCGCTCGGAGAGCATCTCCGCCCAAGTCTCGAGGACCGAGCTCTTGCCAATACGCCGATCGCCAACAATGGACACACTGCGATTTTCCTGCAGCGCGGCCTCCAGCCGGCGCAAGGCCGGCAGCCGGCCGACGAACCGAGGCGGCTTCGCTGGGTTCCAGGGGTCGTAACACTTGACCGGACCGGTAACGGCGATCCTTTCCCGCACCAGTTGCCAAACCAGCCGTCCCTGTTGTGTGCCCCGGTAACGACTGTCGTCGTCGTGCCAATGGCCGCGCGGCGACCAGGCACGAAAGTGCGCTTCGGCGCTGATTGGATGCCCTTGGGAATCGAGATTGAGCGTGACCACCTGACAGGCGTTCGGATAGCGATCGCCTTCCCAGCCCTCATAGAGACATCCGGTGGCAAAATGCGGCAGCCGGCGATCGTCCGGGTCGGCCCACATCTCGAGCTCCGTCTCATGCAGGTGCCCGCGCAGGACAAAGTCGACGTGCTCAGCGAGCAGCCTTCTGCATTCTGTACCGTCCGCGAGGTCCGACAACGGGTGATGCATGAGCGCCAGGCGAAGCCCAGGCAACGGAGCCCCTTGCGCGTCCGTCACGAGCGCCAGCACCTGGCTATCGGTCAAGCGAAGACGGCCAGACTCCTCCTGTTGCCCGCAGAGCCAAGCCGTGTCTAGACCGATGATATGAATCGGGAAGTCTAGCCTGCTCAGATGAATGGTTCGGGTATAGCCGAGCGTGCCGTGGCGAGAGCAGGAGGGAT
This sequence comes from Nitrococcus sp., assembly GCA_030452365.1. Taxonomy (GTDB): domain Bacteria; phylum Pseudomonadota; class Gammaproteobacteria; order Nitrococcales; family Nitrococcaceae; genus Nitrococcus. The sequence continues at coordinate 451 of JAKDMK010000268.1, read as the reverse complement.
CCAGTTCCGGGCGGCGGAGCGCCTCTCGCACCCATGTCCGGTAGGCGCTCTGCCGGGTAACGATTGCCTCACGCCACGCCTCATCGAATCCGAGTGGCGCCGGGCCGGTGCCCGCCATCCAGCGAGCGACACCCAGGTGATCCGCACCGCGCTGCAAGCTCTCATGGAACGACTGCCAGGCATCGGACTCGATCGAACGATCGATGTCATGATTGCCAGGGATGAGAAAGAACCGATCCAGTGCAACGTTGAGACGCTCCAGCATGCCGTGGAAGAAGTTCGTCGCGGCCTCGAACTCCTCAGCCTTGCCCCAATCGGCGGCGTCGCCGGTGAAGCAGACCAGATCGATTGGCCCGCCATCCAGGAGCGCGGCAAGATTTTTTTCCCAGGGATCACCCCGTACTACCCGCCAGCGACGATAGAGTTCTCTTTCTCGCGTGGCACGTTCATG
>JAKDMK010000267.1 GCA_030452365.1 Nitrococcus sp. | reverse complement strand
TGTTACTAAATGAACGACGAGCAACGCCGCCTGGGCGGATTTTGGGCGCAACCCGGAGGGACGGGGCCATTTTCCCGCAATCCTGCGTTGTCGCTCGCTTATGTAGGAAAGCTACACCGCGCTCGCGACGCCTTGTCTTGCGAGAAAATGGCCGCCGTCGCGGCGTCGTGATGAACGTCAACAGGCCCCATAGTCACCATGGCTTGGCCTCATCTTGATGATCGTCTCTACAGCCGCATCATCCGCCGGCGCCTGGCGGTTGCCTTGCTGGGGATGCTGGTGCTGACCGGCGGCCTTATCGGCCGGGTTGGCTATCTGCAGATAGTCGGTTATCAGCACTACCGCACTCAATCGCAGAATAACCGGTTGCGCCTGCAGCCCATAGCGCCGACTCGGGGCCTGATATACGATCGCAACGGCATACTGCTCGCCGAGAACCGCCCTTCCTTTCGGCTCGTGTTGGTTCCAGAGCAGGTCGACGATCTGCAGACCACGCTGCACGGTCTCGCTCGTTTGGTGGCACTGCGGCCGACCGATCTGGAGCAATTTCACGCATTGCTCGAGCATTCGCCGTCCTTTCAGGAGATCCCGCTGAAGTTCGATCTCAGCGAAATCGAGGTAGCGCGGTTCGCGGTGAATCGCCAGCGCTTCCGCGGGGTCGAGGTCAAAGCGCACCTGACCCGCTACTATCCCCAAAGGGAAACCGCCGGGCACGCCGTTGGCTACGTCGGGCGCATCAATGAGCGTGAGCTCAGGCACGCCGATCCCGCCCAATACCAGCCCAGCAGCTACATCGGCAAGACCGGGATCGAGCGCTACTACGAGGATTTGCTGCACGGGACGGCTGGGTTGGAACACGTGGAAACCAACGCGCTAGGACGGGTCATTCGAACCATTTCCCGCACCGCATCGACACCGGGGCGAGATCTCTATCTTACGTTGGATCTCCACCTGCAGCGGGTCGCAGGGAGGGCGCTGGGCAAGCGCAGCGGCGCGGTGGTTGCAATGGATCCCCGCAATGGTGAGATCCTCGCCGTTGTCAGTAGGCCTACCTATGATCCGAATCTGTTCGTCAACGGTATCAGCCTGGAGAACTACAAGGCTCTGCAAACGAACCGGGATCAACCGCTTTTTAACCGCGCCTTGCGCGGCCAATACCCGCCTGGATCGACAATCAAGCCATTCGTTGGCCTGGCCGGCCTCGAGCTGGGGGTACGCCAACCCAACGACACGATCTATTGTCCCGGCCACTTTAGCCTCCCGGGCAGCGATTATCGTTGGCATGACTGGAGGGGCCATGGCCAGGTGAATTTCGAGCAGGCAATCGCCCAGTCCTGCGATGTCTATTTCTACCGTCTCGCCTACGACATGGGAATTGATGCGATTCATGACTCGCTGCAGCCGTTTGGCTTTGGAGAGCCAACGGGAATTGACTTGGAAGGAGAACGCTCCGGACTGTTGCCCTCGAAGCAATGGAAGCGCCGGGCCAAGGGCAAGCCGTGGTATCCCGGCGAAACGGTAAACACTGGTATAGGGCAGGGCTACTTGCTGACAACACCATTGCAGCTCGCCTACGCGACCGCGCTGCTTGCCAATCGCGGCCAGCCGATCGTTCCGCACCTTGCGCGCGTTTTCCAGGCACCGGGGCAGAGCAAACTCAGCGCCGTACCCTTGCCGCGCCCGCCGGGCGCGGCGATCGCGCTCACGGCGCCCGAGCATTGGGATCAGGTCAGGCAAGCCATGGTGGCGGCAATCCATGGTCCCCATGGTACGGCGCGTAGCGTAGGCGAAGGAGCCGGCTATGTCATCGCGGGGAAAACCGGTACGGCGCAGGTCTTCGGTCTGGAGCATGCTGCTGAAGAGCGCGCAGAGGATGGCACCCTCGCCGAGGAATTGCGTGACCACGCGCTATTCATTGCTTTCGCCCCTGCTGATGAGCCGCGCATTGCTGTCGCCGTCGTAGTAGAAAACGGCGGCAGCGGTGGCGCCGTAGCGGGTCCTATCGCGCGGCAAGTTATGGACGCCTGGCTTGTTGATTGAGGAAAGTCCAGAGCATGCGCTTCTACTCGAGTGATTCGGCCGTGACCTCCGCTCAACTGTCGTTTCTCCAGCGGCGCCTGCATGTCGATCTTGCCTTGTTGACTCCCTTGTTGCTGCTCTCGATTTTTGGCGCGATCGTTCTCTACAGCGCGTTCGGAGCGCAGATCGAAGAGGTGGAAAAGCACGTGGTACGGCTGTGCATCGCCTTCGGCGCCATGGTTGCTGTCGCGCAGGTGCCGCCAAGGCGGCTGCGAGACTGGGCGCCATCGCTTTATGCAATCAGCCTGCTGTTACTGTTCGCTGTGCTTGTGTTCGGCGTCGCCGAAGGCGGCGCCAGGCGCTGGCTGGATCTAGGACCGTTGCGCTTTCAGCCCTCCGAGATGATGAAGCTCGCCTTGCCCATGATGCTGAGCGTGTTGCTGGGTGCCGGCGAGCTGCCTCTGCGTTGGGGGCGAGTCGGTGCCAGTCTGCTCCTCATCCTCGTGCCGGCGGGCGCGATTGCCGTCGAGCCCGATCTCGGTACGGCGTTGCTGGTCGCCATGTCCGGATTCTTCATACTCTTTCTCGCCGGCCTTGCGTGGTGGGTCATAGTCGGCATGACAACGCTTGCGGTGGCGAGCGCCCCGCTGGTGTGGTTTTTCTTCTTGCACGACTATCAGCGCCGGCGGGTGCTGATCTTCCTCGACCCGGAGCGTGACCCGCTCGGCGCCGGCTACCACATCATCCAATCGAAGATCGCCATCGGCTCGGGTGGTCTTTACGGCAAGGGCTGGCTCAACGGAACCCAGGCGCATCTGAGCTTCTTACCGGAGCAGCACACCGATTTCGTCTTCGCCGTGCTTGCCGAGGAGTTCGGCCTAATAGGCGTCATCCTGCTGCTGGTGCTGTATCTCGCGGTGGTCGCGCGCGGCCTCCGTATTGCCTCCCACGCTCAGGATAATTATGCCCGGTTACTTGCCGGCAGTATCGTGCTGACCTTCTTCATCTATTACTTTGTGAATATCGGCATGGTATCGGCAATGCTCCCCGTGGTAGGAGTGCCATTGCCTCTGATCAGCTATGGCGGCACCTCCATGGTGACCCTGCTGGCGGGTTTCGGTATGCTCATGTCCATCCACACGCACCGACGTCTGTTGGTTTAGTGAGCCGGGGATTGTGCGCATAATGAACCGGCTGCTGTGGATTGGGGGAAACTCGGACTTGGCTACGCCCGTCTGCCCAGCGGGCGCGGATCGCGCGGGCATGCAGATGGCGGACGCGGGCAGAGTGGATTGCATGCGCCGGTCCATGCGGGAGTATCACACGACAAGGAGGGCTGGTTTGGCGGTAAAAAAACGATGTTCGCGTGCGCTGAGCGGGTTTCTGGCCGTAGTGCTCTCGGCAACCCTGATCGGCTCCGCCCACGCCGATAACATTACCTCGAATTCCAAGGCCTTTGAGCGCTTTGCCGAGCATATGGCGGAGCAGTATGGCTTCGATGCACAGCAAATCGAGCGCCTTCTTGCACAGAGCGAGCGCCAGGAAGACATATTGGCTGCAATCGCCAGTCCGGCGGAAGCACTGCCCTGGTACCGTTACCGATCGATTTTTCTGAAAGAACCGAGAATCCGCCAGGGGGTGAGGTTTTGGGAACAATATCAGGCTGTGCTCGAGCGGGCATCGCAGCTCTACGGAGTCCCTCCCCAGATCATTGTTGCCATTCTCGGAGTTGAGAGCCGTTACGGGCGCAACCGCGGCAATCACCGGGTCATTGATGCCCTGCGTACGCTCGCTTTTGACTATCCACCGCGCAGCGAGTTTTTCCGCAGCGAGCTTGAACAATACCTGTTGCTCTCCCGTGAAGAGAGCTTCGACCCGTTGCAACCCGAGGGCTCTTACGCCGGAGCCATGGGAATACCGCAGTTCATCAGCAGCAGCTATCGGATGTATGCCGTCGACTTCAACCACGACGGTCATCGCGACCTGTGGGATCAGCCCGCGGACGCCATCGGCAGCGTTGCCAACTATTTCAGCGAACACGGCTGGAAGCGTGGTGAGGCAGTTGCCGTGCCGGCCGGCATGATCGGTGAGACCTCCGGAAGCGGGGAAGGGGCGCCGGACCTTACGACCAATAGCAGCGTTGCCGAGCTGCGCAAACACGGGGTGAGGGTAGAACGCACGCTCTCCGGCGCGCAGCCGGCCAGCCTGATCATTCTCGAAGGTAGGCAGGGTTCGGAATACTGGGTCGGGCTGCCGAACTTCTATGTCATCACGCGTTATAACCACAGCGTGCTCTATGCCATGGCGGTTTACCAGCTGAGCCAGGCCA
>JAKDMK010000266.1 GCA_030452365.1 Nitrococcus sp. | reverse complement strand
CAGCCATAGCTCGAAGCACCTGGACGACATTAAGGGCATTGCCTTCGATTATGTAGTCACCGTCTGCGGCGACGCCGCCGAACGCTGCCCGATCTTCTCCGGGCAGGTGAAGAAGATTCACCGCGGCTTTCAGGATCCGCCCCGCTTCGCCCGCGAAGCGAAGAGCGAAGAGGATGCGCTGGCACGTTACCGCCGGGTGCGCGATGCGATCCGCGCCTTCATCGAAAGTCTGCCCGCGGCGCTGCCGCGCTAGGAGATACCCATGGGCGAGCGCATCAGTCGCAAGTTGTCCTTTCTCGACCGCTATCTGACCCTGTGGATCTTTCTTGCCATGGCGGCCGGGGTAGCGATTGGCGCCTTATTCGAAGGCGCACCGGCCTTCATTCAGCGCTTCGACATCGGCACCACCAACGTGCCCATCGCCATCGGCCTGATCCTGATGATGTATCCACCGCTGGCGAAGGTAAAATACGAGCTGCTGGGCAAAGTGTTCGCCGACACCAGGATACTGGGGCTGTCGCTGGTGCAGAACTGGCTGCTCGGCCCGGTGCTGATGTTCACGCTTGCCATCGTCTTCCTGCACGACTACCCGCCGTACATGGCCGGTTTGATCCTGGTCGGCATCGCCCGTTGCATCGCCATGGTGCTGGTGTGGAATCAGCTGGCGCGCGGCAACAGCGAGTACGCCGCCGGCCTGGTAGCACTCAACAGCATCTTCCAGGTCGTGACCTTCGGCTTCTACGCCTGGGTGTTCATCACGGTCCTACCCGCCTGGCTCGGCCTCGATGGCGCGGTCGTGGCCATCTCCATGAGCGAGGTCTTCACCAGCGTGATGATCTACTTGGGCATCCCATTCGCCGCCGGCTTCCTCTCCCGGCTGATCCTGGTCGGGGCCAAGGGCGAAGCCTGGTACCAGGGCGTGTTCCTGCCGCGTATCTCACCGATCACGCTCGCCGCGCTCTTATTCACCATCGTGGTGATGTTCGCGCTTCAGGGTGAGGCCCTCGTGCAGACCCCCGCGGACGTGGTTCTCATCGCCGTCCCGCTGACGATCTACTTTGCGCTAATGTTTCTGCTCACCTTCTGGTTGGCCTACAAGCTTGGCGCCGACTACTCGCGCAGCACTGCCGTTGCTTTCACCGCCTCGGGCAACAACTTCGAGCTCGCCGTCGCCGTCGCCATCGCGGTGTTCGGCATCGAGTCCAAAGTGGCTTTTGCCGCGGTCATCGGCCCGCTGGTGGAGGTGCCGGTGCTGATCGCGCTGGTAAATGTCGCGTTGTATTTCCAGCGCCGCTACTACAGCGGGCAGGCGGAGCAGGAGTTGACGGCGAGCAGGATTGGAGGCGTGGAGGCAGGCTGCACCGACACTCAACGAGCGATCGAGTCCGTCTCGTACAAGCGTTGATGGGGGCGCTGGACCCGCTTGCCACGGCCACCATCGAGCAGCTCATCGACGAGCTCAAGAAGAACTACACCATGGTTATCGTCACTCACAACTTCCATCAGGCGGCGCGGGGATAACTTTCGCGTCACGCGCCCGCAATATGGGTGTCATGGCTTTCGAGCGATAATGCCGGCTAGCGACCGGCGGGTTTGCTGCCGGCCATCCGCCGCGTTCAAAGAGGATCGCCAGCCATGGTGCAACAGCATGATGAGCCGCAGGCACGCCGCCAGGCGGCCGTACGCTCGGACGATGTACCGGTAAATCCGATCCACAGCCCAACGTTCGGCGATGTGGTCGCCCGCCGCCTGGGGCGCCGGGAGTTTCTCAAAGGCACGCTGGCGGTTTCCGCCGCGGCCGGTGCGTTTGCCATCAGTCCAATGACATTGCTCGGCGGCTGTGCCGCCGAGCCGGCTAGTGCAGGCGGGCACTTTGACTTCCCGGAGCTCGATGCGGGGGTCGATGCCACCCATCACGTGGCCGCGGGATATGCGGCCGACGTTCTAATTCGCTGGGGCGATCCGGTGCTGCCCGATGCACCGGCGTTCGATCCCATGAATCAGTCGGCCGACGCCCAGGAACGGCAGTTCGGCTACAACAACGATTACATCGGTTTCGCGCCGCTGCCGATCGGTAGCCACGGTAGTGATCACGCGCTGTTATGCGTTAACCATGAATACACCTGCCAGGAACTCATGTTCCCCAACTATGCCGGGCATACCGCGCAGACGGTCGAGATCGAGATGGCTGCCCATGGGGCCAGCATCGTGGAGGTGCGCCGCGGCGACGGCGGCAAATGGAGCTATGTGCCGAATAGCCGTTACAACCGCCGAATCTCAACCCGCAGCACCACCGTGGTGGTGTCCGGCCCGGCCGTCGGCCATGACCGCCTCAAAACCACGGCGGACCCCAGCGGGCGGCGGGTGATCGGCACGGTCAGCAACTGCGCCGGCGGCATGACGCCGTGGGGGACCTATCTTCTCGCCGAGGAGAACTTCCAGTGCTACTTCGGCGGCGAACTCGCCGAGGATCACCGAGAGCAGAGCAACCACCGGCGCTACGGCTTGCCAGACGGCGAATACGGCTGGCATCGCTACCACCAGCGCTTCGACGTCGGGCGCGAGCCAAACGAGCCCAACCGCTTCGGCTGGATCGTGGAGGTGGACCCCTACAACCCTGCCGCCACACCGGTCAAGCGCACGGCGCTGGGCCGCTTCAAGCACGAAGGCGCGGCCGTTGCACTCAATGCGGATAACCGGGTTGTCGTCTACATGGGCGATGATCAGCGCTTCGAATATGTCTACAAGTTCGTCAGCCAGGGCCGACACGATCCCTACGATCGGGAGGCCAACCACAAACTGCTCGACAGCGGCACGCTATTCGTCGCTAAGTTCAGGGAGGATGGCACATTCGACTGGATGCCATTGGTATTCGGCACGGGCGCCCTGACCCCGAGAAACGGTTTTGCCAGTCAGGCCGACGTGGTCATCGAAGCGCGTCGTGCGGCCGACCTGCTGGGCGCGACGCCGATGGACCGCCCCGAGGACGTCGAGGCCAATCCCAAGACCGGCAGGGTCTACGTCATGCTCAGTAATAACTCAAAGCGCAAACCGGGGAACACCAACGCCGTGAACCCGCGCGGCCCCAACCCCCATGGCCACATTGTCGAGCTCACTCCGGAGGGCGGCGACCACGTGGCCATCCGCGGCCGCTGGGATCTGCTGGTGGTCTGCGGTGACCCTAAGAATCCAGACAGCGGCGCGCAGTGGCATCCGAAGGTCACCGCCGACGGCTGGTTCACCGATCCCGACAACTGCGCGGTGGACAACCGCGGCCGGCTTTGGATCACCACCGACGGCAACAGCGCCGAGGCCACCGGGCGCAGCGATGGCGTCTGGGCGCTGGAGAGCGAGGGCGAGCTACGGGGTTTGCCGCGTCACTTCTTCCGCGTGCCCGCCGGCGCGGAAATGACCGGCCCGATGTTCGCGCCGGACGATGAATCGCTGTTCCTGTCCGTCCAGCACCCGGCGAGCCACGGCGAGCAGTGGCCGGCGTTCGGCCGCAAGTCCACCTTCGAGGATCCCTCCACCCGCTGGCCCGATTTCCAGCCCAACATGCCCCCGCGCCCGTCGGTGGTGGTGGTGACCAAGCAGGGCGGTGGCAAGATTGGGTAACTGATTTATGAAAGCCCTGAACTCATCCCTGTGGCTCCTGGCTTGGAGCCTAGTTAACGGCCCCGTCCTGGCCGCCAGTGTCGATTGGCGCTTCCCGGTCGGCCTGTCGTACGCCAACGGCATCTATGACGTCAAAGACGCCGTCGAGAAAAACACCTCCGTCTCGGTCTATACCGTGATTCCCGTCGGGCTCTCGTTTCACCCGTACGTCGAGTTCACGGACATTGGGTTGGGCGTGGGCGCAAGCTTCGGGCCGGCGAAGCTCCTTGTGGGCGACCTTACGTCATACATCGTGCCGGTGGGAGCAGACGTGCGGTATACCTTGTTCCGAAATTCCAACGTTTCGCCATACGTGCGCGGGGGATTGCGCTACTCGCTGGCGGGCGGCGATTTTCTCAGCAGCGGCGATCCGGGCTTCTTTGCCGCGGGAGGCATTGAGTTTTTCCGCGCCCAAGGCGGCGTGTGCTTGGGCATCGAAGCCGGCTACGATGCCTCGGAGATCGAGGTTGATATCGGGTCACGATCTCGTGCCGTGAAACCTGGTGCCTTGACCATCAGCTTGTTTGCCGTCCTTTGACCGACACTTCACGCTTGCCGCGGAATTACGGCGGGGGGCGGGGTCAAATCTAATATTGTGCATTCAATGACGGGGCAAAGAATACCAAAGGTCTTTAATGCCTAATAGTCGGGTAGCCCCAGCCGGTCACCCAGCCGGGGCCCCCACAGAACCGGACG
>JAKDMK010000265.1 GCA_030452365.1 Nitrococcus sp. | reverse complement strand
GGGTAGTCCAGAATCCGGCAACTACTGCGGCGGCCGGCCCCCAGGGCCGTGGGCAAAGGAAGAGCGATGGTCAAGGTTTTGGTGCTCAACGGGCCCAACCTCAACCTGCTCGGGGCGCGCGAGCCAGACCGCTACGGCACCGAAACCCTGCAAGCGGTACTTCAGCGCCTTACGAAGCAGGCACAAGCGGCGGGTATCGAGCTCGACGCCTTTCAGAGCAACGCCGAGCATGAGCTCATTGAGCGCATTCATAAGGCAGGTGAGCAAGATATCGCTTACATCATCATCAACCCAGGGGCCTTGACGCATACCAGCATTGCCCTACGTGATGCCCTGCTCGGCGTCGCGATACCATTCATCGAGGTACATATTACGAACGTGCATGCGCGCGAACCGTTTCGCCGCCATTCTTATCTGAGCGATATTGCAGCCGGGGTCATTAGCGGACTTGGCACTCTTGGCTACGAGTTGGCACTGTGCGCGGCGCTGCGGTGTACGAAGCGGGACTGATTGAGATGGATATTCGCAAGATCAAGCGCCTGATCGAGCTACTCGAGGAATCCGGGGTCAACGAGATTGAGATTCGGGAGGGTGAGGAGTCGATCCGGATCAGCCGCAGCGGTTCGGTGTCGACGCCGTCGCATCTGCCGACACAGGTTCATATCCCCCCACTCTCACCTGTTAGCGAATCCACTGCGCCGCTCGCTGTGGCGCGGCCCGAGTCACAGCTATCCGAGGAGCTTATCAGCGGCCATGTGCTGCGCTCTCCGATGGTAGGCACTTTCTATCGAGCCCCAAGCCCTGGCGCCAAATCCTTCGTCGAAGAAGGCCAGAGCATTCGAATCGGAGATACGCTCTGCATCATTGAAGCCATGAAGATGCTCAACCAGATTGAGGCGGACGTCGCCGGTGTGGTCAAGCGCATCCTGGTGGAGAGCGCACAACCGGTTGAGTACGATCAGCCCTTGTTCATTATCGAGTAGACGCGTTGTTCGCCAACCTCGGTCTGTCCGCCCCACCAAGGCAACGGATGATCTTCGATGCTGGACAAGATCCTCATCGCTAATCGCGGCGAAATTGCATTGCGCATCCTGCGCACGTGCCGCGAGCTTGGCATTCCCACGGTTGCGATCCACTCGAGCGCCGATCGCGAGCTCAAGCATGTGCGGCTCGCCGATGAGTCTGTGTGCATCGGGCCACCGCCCTCGAGTGAGAGCTATCTAAACATCCCGGCGATCATTAGCGCGGCCGAGGTCACCGACGCGGTGGCAATTCATCCAGGCTACGGGTTTCTTGCCGAGAATGCCGATTTTGTCGAGCAAGTGGAAAACTCCGGCTTCGTCTTCATCGGCCCCCGTACAGAAACGATTCAGCTCATGGGCGACAAAGTCTCAGCGATCCGGACCATGCAGGACGCTGGAATTCCCTGCGTCCCTGGTTCCAACGGCCCGCTCGGTGATGGTCCCGAAGTGAACCTGAAGCTCGCGGCCGAAATCGGCTATCCGGTCATCATCAAAGCGGCAGCGGGAGGCGGTGGCCGGGGTATGCGCGTCGTCCATAGCGAGGCCAACTTGTTGCATGCCATTGCCGTGACTCAAGCTGAAGCTCGTAACGCCTTCGGTAGCATCATCGTCTACATGGAGAGGTTTCTGGGCGGCCCGCGCCATATTGAGATCCAGGTGCTAGCGGATCAATATGGCAATGCCATCCATCTGGGCGAGCGCGACTGTTCCATGCAGCGGCGCCACCAGAAGGTGATCGAGGAATCTCCGGCACCCGGGATTACGGCCGAGCAACGTCAAGCGATTGGCCAGCGCTGTGCCGATGCCTGCCGGGAGATTGGTTACTGTGGCGCCGGAACGTTCGAGTTTCTCTATCAGGACGGCAACTTCTTTTTCATTGAGATGAACACTCGTATCCAGGTCGAACACCCCGTAACTGAGATGATCACGGGGGTTGACCTCGTCAGAGAGCAGATATTGATTGCCGCCGGCGAGCGCTTGCGATATCAGCAGGAAGATGTGCGCATTCGCGGCCATGCCGTCGAATGCCGAATCAATGCCGAAAATGCGCGGACCTTCATCCCCTCGCCCGGTCGGATCACGCAATTCCACGCCCCGGGTGGCCCGGGTGTTCGGGTCGACTCCCACATGTACACGGGCTATGTCGTGCCGCCTTACTATGACTCTATGATTGGCAAAATTATTACCTGGGGAGAAGATCGCGCCAGTGCCATCGGCCGCATGCGCACGGCGCTCTCCGAAATCGTGGTGGATGGCATCGAGACCAATGTGGCGCTGCACCAGGACATTATGCAGGATGCCGCGTTCCAGCAAGGGGGCACGAATATCCATTACCTGCAGAAAAAGCTGGGCTTAGCTTGAGCTGAATCACCTTGCTAGCGCTAGCTGCGCTCGGATTCCCGGACCCGGCCAACGGTGATTCTCGGTAGACGTGGTGTAACTCGTCAGCCGAAAAATAGCTGCATACCGACCGCGAGCAAGAACACTGCGAATATCCGTTTGAGCACGTTCCCGGGCAGGCGGTGGGCGAGTTTCGCCCCTAGCGGGGCAAATAATATGCTTGTCACCACGATACCGCCAACGGCCGGCCAATATACGAAGCCGGTGGCGGCGCTCGGTAGGGCCGGCTCGCGCCAACCGGTGATGATAAAGCCGATGGCTCCGGCCAGGGCGATCGGCAATGCCGTGGCTGCCGAGGTGCCGACTGCTTGGCGCATCTGCGCTCCTCGCCAGGTCAGGTAGGGCACCATCAGGCTGCCCCCGCCGATACCGACCAGGCTTGATATCGAACCGATCACCAGCCCCATACCGACCAACGCATACTTGTCGGGCAGGCTGTACGAGGCGGGCGGTTGGGCACCAGAGGCAAGCTGCGCCGCCACAAGTAGTAAAAATACGGCAAAAATCCGCTTGAGAATGAGCCCAGAGAGCAACCCCGCGGCTTGCGCCCCCAGCAGTGCCCCGATCACCAATCCGAGCGCAATGGGTTTGAAAACACCCCACAGTACCCCACCGTGTAAGGCGTGGGCGCCGGCAGAGGAGGCGGAGGTGGCCACGATAGTTGCAAGTGAGCTGCCGACTGCAAGGTGCATCGCCATCGACTCGGGTACGCCATGGGCGGTAAACACGAACAGCAGGATCGGAACGAGAATCAGACCACCGCCGATGCCGAACAACCCGGAGGCGAACCCGGCACAGGCCCCGGCGGCCAGATAGAGGAGGTAGCTGTGCAACTTCAGCCTTCGTCGGCGACGTAGCGTATATCTGAAGGCTATTATGGCAAAGATCGGACTGCCGTGGCCGCAAAGCGGGCATCTGTGATAACCCACCGGGGTGGCTCGCGTCATCTGTGGACACAGTGAACTACTAGGGCCTGTAGACATTCACCCACGACGCCGTGGGTGAATGTCTACAGGCCCAGAATCGGAGAAAAGACATTGCGAGTCGAAACCATCTGCATCCTTGGGGGTAGCGGGTTCGTCGGGCGTCATATCGCCGCTCACCTTGCCAATACCCGGATCAAGATGCGTGTGCTGACTCGCAATCGCGAGCGCCACAGGCAGCTGCTGCCCATCCCTAACCTCCAGCTCATCGATGCGGACATTTACGATGAACAAACCTTGACCGAACAGTTCGCGGGTTGCCAGGCTGTGATCAATCTGGTCGGCGTGTTGAACGCGGGTAGTGGCATTGGGCATCGTTTTGAGGACGCCCACGTGCGCCTCCCGGAGCGCATCATAGCCGCCAGTCGCGCGACCGGTGTCAGTCGGTTGCTGCACATGAGCGCGCTGGGCGCCGCGCCGGATGCCCCCAGCCGCTATCAAAAGACCAAGGCTGACGGGGAACGCTTGGTTATGGCGGCCCACGGCGAGAAATTGGCGGTTACGGTCTTTCAACCGTCGGTGATTTTTGGTCCGGGAGACAGCTTCCTCAGTCGTTTTGCGCAGATGTTGCGGCTCTCGCCCGTGCTGCCTTTACCGACGCCGCGGATGCGGCTCAAGCCCGTCTACGTCGGCGATGTAGCCAAAGCCTTCCTACAGGCGCTAGAGGATCAAGCAACGTTCGGGCAACGCTACGAGCTCTGCGGGCCCAAGACCTATACGTTGCGGGAGCTGGTGGACTATGTCGCCGCGGTGCTCGGTGTAAGGCGCCTTGTCATCGGGCTCAACGATCCATGGTCGCGGCGCCAAGCGCGGCTGCTCGAGCGTGTCCCCGGCAAGCCTTATAGCTATGACAATTACCTCTCGAGCACGGTTGATAACGTCTGTAGCGAAGATGGGCTGGCCAAGCTCGGAATTCACGCGACGGCAGCGGAAGCCGTGGTTCCAGGATACATCGGTCGCCGG
>JAKDMK010000264.1 GCA_030452365.1 Nitrococcus sp. | reverse complement strand
AACCCAGCTCAGCGAGATCAACTCAACGTCAGTAGTACCCCTCTGGACTCAAGCGCGTGATTACTGGAGACCCGGAATCAGTCCGTTGCGGAAGGCATCCACGAACAACCGGTGGTCGTCTCGAGCGATTTCAGCGTAGGCCGCGCCGAAATCCACCATCTCACGGACGAACTCGTCCTCGCGGCCCCCGATCGCCTCGATGATCGCGTCCTCGGTCTGGAAATCGATGAAGGTGGGATCGGAGTCCGCGTCGCCAACGCAGTGCACCTTGGCGGTGGCACGACCGAGATAGTCCAGCACCGGCGCGATCTCGTCGGGCTCGCTGAGCCCAGCCCAATCGAGATCGTTCACGTACGGGGATAGCTCGGAGACAACGAAGCCGACGCCATCGATCTCGGTGTAACCCAGCCACGGATCGGCGTGCGCCTGCAGCGCCCGCTGCGAGACGGCGGTGCGATGCCCGTGGTGCTTGAAGTGCTTGCGGATTTTCTCATCGTGCACGATCCGGCTAGGCGCGGCGACGTTGCCTTGCTTCATCGACAGCACGACGTCGTTCTCCAGCGCCTCGGTGGCGCCCTCGACCAGAATATTATAAGCCGGCAACCCGGCAGAGCCGATACCAAAACCCTTGCGGCCGACGATATCTTTCACGGCGTAGGTCAGGCTGCGGAACCGCTTGGACTCCGGGATCGTCTTCAGGTACGCATCATAGGCGGCCTGCACCTTGGCGTACTCCGCATCGCCAAGATCACGCACACCCGGCCCACGGCGGAACCGGCGTTCGTAGTCCTCGACTACCGTCGTCTTGCCGAGCAGCTCCACGCGGGTCGAGAGTTTCGTGGCGAGCAGGATCCGCTGAATCTCACCGTCGGTAGTGTCCAATCGCAGTGAGTAGGCGTGGTCCCGATCGCTGTCCACGAAGTAGCGCACCTGCTGCACATAGGCGCGAACATAAGTCTCGATCAGCCGCACGATGTCGGCGTCCGAGATGGCCTTGGTCCAGGCCAACAGCGCCACACTGGCGGCGAGACGTTTGACGTCCCAGGCAAAATGGCCGGGATAAGCCTCATCGAAGTCATTCACGTCGAAGATGAACACCCCGGACCCGTCCATATAGGTACCGAAGTTCTCCGCGTGCAAATCGCCCTGGATCCAGACCCGGGAGGTCTTTTCGTTTGCCCAACGATCCTCGTCGCGTTCCATATCGGCGTAGAACAGACAGGCGCTGCCCCGGTAGAAGGCGAACGGCTCCACCGCCATCTTGCGGAATTTGTGCCGAAACGCCTTCGGATCGGCCCCCATCAACTCGGAAAACGCCTCCACCAGCACCTCGACAATCTTAGCTTGGCGCTGTTCCGGGTTGCGCCCGCGCACCACATCGACCACTCCGGGCATGATCACTCCTCCCTTGGCCAGTTACCGCTCGACGTTATCCAACGTAGCGGGTGTTGCGCGCCTTGGCCGGATGACACTGCTGCAGCAGCGTTCCCAAAACTCCAAGCGAGACCAGGCGAACATCGAGGATGTAGGAATCACCGATACGGAGTCAAGGCAACGCGTTGCCCAAGGATGCAGGCGATCGATTCGAGCCGGCTTTGCAACGCGCGCTTGGCTCCGAGGAACTTTTCGGCGAGGATACCCGCTTTGCCCCTACCATACGTGGCGAACGATGCTTCAGGTCGAACAACTGGCAATCTCGCGTGGCGAACGGATTTTGGCAACGGATCTGGGCTTTCAAGTCGGCCCTGGCGAGGCGCTAGTTGCAGAAGGCCCGAACGGCTCGGGCAAAACCACTCTGCTCAGAACGCTTGCGACGCTGAGTCCGCCATCGGGAGGGACGATCTACTGGCAAGGCCAGCCGATCGCCGAAGTCACCGAGGCCTATCGGGGTGAGATGCTGTTCCTGGGCCACAACCCAGCGATCAAGCTTGACCTGACCCCAATGGAGAACCTCAAGGTCTACGCCAGGCTTGGTGGCGCCGTTACCGAGCCCATTGCCGCTCTCGAGGGCATGGGTATCCGCCGTTACGCCGCCACGCGCTGCCGGCATCTCTCCGCTGGGCAGTTGCGGCGGGTCGCTCTGGCCCGACTGATACTCACGGCCGCGCCTCTGTGGATACTCGATGAACCGTTCACTGCCCTCGACAGACAAACGATCGATGGGCTATCCAGTTTGTTGGAGGAGCACCTTGCCGAAGGCGGATCAGCAATCATCACCACGCACCAACCCCTCTCCCTCGGGCAGGCGCGCGTCTCCCGACTCCCGCTCGGCGGCGGCTGAGCAGACCCTTAGATCGGCCTTCGTCGCCGTACTCTTGCGGGATCTGCTGCTGGCTAACCGCTCGCGCGCGGATTACCTGAACCCGATTGTTTTCTTTCTGCTGATCGCCGCTCTGTTTCCGCTCGCGGTGAGCATAGCCCCCGAGAATCTGCGCGCGCTGGGACCTGGTGTATTTTGGATCGCGGCCGTGCTGGCATCCGTGTTGTCAATGGAGCAACTGTTTCGCTCGGACTTCGATGATGGGACCTTGGAGCAGTTCGCCATCGCGCCGCAGGCGTTGTCGATCGTGGTCCTTGCCAAATTGCTTGCCCACTGGCTGGTAACGGCCCTACCCTTGATGCTGGTCTCGCCTCTGCTTATTTTGCTCTATCAATTGCCGGCCTCGACCGTAGCCGTGGCCATGCTGAGCCTTGCCGCCGGCACGCCGACAATCACCGCGACCGGCGCGCTCGGCGTGGCCCTGACTGTCAGCGCTCGCCGCGGTGGCGTGCTCCTGTCCCTGCTGGTACTGCCACTGTATGTCCCTGTGCTGATATTCGGTGCCTCCGCTATCGATCAGGCAGCTCATAATCTCCCCATTCAGGGACCCCTGCTATTTCTCTGCGCCCTCTCGCTACTGAGCGTCTCGCTGATGCCTTGGGCCATAGCCGCGGCATTGCGGATAACGCTCGAATGAGGCCGCATTAGACCTGGGCCTACGATACATGCTTGCTGAGTAACTCAGCCATACGAGTCTGCCAACCCGGGCCGGTAGCCTTCCAGGCGGCAAGTACCGATTCCGGGAGGCGGATGGTGACCTGCCGCCGTGGGTTGGTTGCAATAGGACGGCGTGCGCGCTTGACGGTGCCACGCTTGAGCATGGCGTCCGTCAGCTCAGGAAGTTCCTCGTACTCGCTTGTTTGTACTTCGTGTGCGTCAACGCGCTTGAAGTCAGACTTCAAGGTACGGGCCGATACGGGCTTGCTCGCGTTCATTGGCCTTTCTCAGGCAGAAGATGTGCCGGTCTAAGATTCGAATTCACCCGCCGCTAATGGCGGCCCGGTGCAATAAGGGGTTGAACGAGCCGCTTCGCGGAGTAAAAAAGCAGCGTCCGGCGAATAGGGCCCTGTCCTTGGCCTTTCGCGCCATCGAGCCGAGAGCCGTACTCGGCCCAAACAAGGCACAGTCGATACCAAACGTGACTCGGCCCTTCGCGCCAGGCGACAACGGCGCTGGCTTTGCCTGGGTGTCGCACAAACCCTGTCCCGTCCGCCATCAGCAGCCGCTGAACCTCAAAAAGCTATTTTCATAAAGAGCCGATCACCCACCGTAGATATGACGGCTGCCGTTCACGCGGCGCAATTCCCATCCGTGAGATTGGAGGAGGCGAGCGAACTTCTTTCCCGAAACCACCTTCATACGGCGATTTCAAGTACCCGCGCGTTATCCTCAACTGAGGCAGGATTCACCTCGACTGAGAGACAGCCTTCAACAGCCTCGTACAGGTTTGTAAGTAGTTCTTCAAATGTATCGCCTTGAGTGACGCACCCGGGGACGCTTGGAACCTCGGCCCAGTAACCACCTTCCTCGGCATCATGTATCACAGCTTTAATTTTCATCGACCACCCCGAATTTCCATCACACCCATCAGGTTACGCTGTCACTCGCTAGAATTACAGCGAACGAAGTAGCTCAGCGCCTTGCTAGGCGGGCTCGATGAAAGCCAGGTAGTAGCCATTCGGATCCTGCACCCCGAACTCGCGCATCCCGTACTCCATCACCTCGGGACCCCATGCAAACGCGACCTTCCCGCGGAACTCAGCGGCGAGCGCACCGACATCTTCGGGGTAGAAGTAGAAGGTTCCGCTGCATACCGGTTCCGGTGGCGTACCGCATGGGGGTTCAGTGTGGAACTGGAGCACAACGGCATCACGCCGCACCTCGGCCCACGTTGGGCGCGTATGATCCGGGTGACGCTCCGTGAGCTCGAAACCGAGCTTTCCGTAGAAAGCCAGCGTCTCGGTCATGTCCTTGACCAGAAGGGCCGGGACCAATCGCTGGTTCAGCTTGCCCATTCGCATGGCGACCCTCTCCGCCTAACGGAATAGCGATATGCG
>JAKDMK010000263.1 GCA_030452365.1 Nitrococcus sp. | reverse complement strand
GTGGGTCCGGTGACCAGCAGGATGCCGTGGGGGCGCTGGACGACGGCGTCCAAGCCCACACGCAGCGACTCGGGTAAGCCCAGCTGTTGCAGATCCAGCCGCCCGGCCTGCTTGTCGAGCAGGCGCAGCACCACCCGCTCGCCGTGGCTGCTGGGCAAGGTCGACACGCGCACATCCACCGCCCGGCCAGCGATCCGCAGTGAGATGCGTCCATCTTGGGGCAATCGCTTCTCGGCAATATCGAGGCGCGCCATCACCTTAATGCGCGAAACCAGCAGCGGCGCCAGCGCCCGCGGTGGCTGGAGTACCTCACGCAGCATCCCGTCGACGCGGAAGCGCACCACCAGCCGGCGCTCGTAGGGCTCGACGTGGATGTCGGAGGCGTCCTCATTCACCGCCTCGGTGAGCAACGCATTGATGAGCCGGATGATGGGGGCGTCGTCGGCGCTCTCCAGCAAATCTTCCGGCTCCGGCATTGCGCCGGCGATGCGAGCGAGATCCTGCTCGCCGTCCAGCCCCTCCACCACCTGCATTGCCTCGCCAGAGCGCGTCTCGTAGCTGCGCTGGAGCAGGCGGTCGAATGTGGCCGGCTCGGTGAGCTCCAGCCGCAGCGGCCGTGCCAGCCAGCGCCGCAGCTCGGTGAGTACCTGCAGCGGCGTGTCCGCGCGGTGGGCAATAACAGCCGCCTCATCTGCTATCTCCCGTACCAGCACCCCATGGCGGCGCGCAAAAGCAAATGACAGTCGATGGCCATTGCTATGCTCGGCGTGACCCGCCAGGGCAGCACGATCAGAAATTACCATTGCTATTCAGACCTCAACCATCGGGCTGAAACGGCGGAGGCAACACGGGCCGTTTCAGCGGCGGCAGCAACGGTGCCTTTGCATTGGGCAACAAGCCAATACCGTCGGCGCGCTGAGCAAGCTGAGCGGCGCGGATGTAGCTGTACTTGCTATTGGCGTAGCCCGCCATCGCTTCGCCTTCGCGGATGATGTGGGGCCGCAAAAAGACCATAAGGTTGGTCTTCTGGTTGCTGCTGGTACGGTAACGGAACAGCTCACCAATTATCGGGATGCTGCCGAGCAACGGTATACGCTGCTCGACCTCGCTCACCTGCTCGTCGATTAGCCCGCCGAGCACGATCAGCTTGCCGGTATCGGCCATCACGGTAGTTTCAATGACACGCTTATTGGTTATGAGATCGACGGCCTGAGCATCACTGGAGATGTTGGAGACCTCCTGCCTGATCTCCAGCATGACCGAGTTACCCTCGTTGATGTGGGGCGTGACCGTGAGAATCAGGCCCACATCCTTGCGTTGAACGGTCTGGAACGGATTGAGCTGGCCGCCGGCACTAACGTTGGTGGTGAACTGTCCGGTGATGAAGGGGACATTTTGCGCCACGGTAATCTGCGCTTTCTCGTTGTCCAAGGTTACCAAGGTCGGCGTAGAAAGGATGTTGGTGTCGGTGTCGCTCGCCAATGCCCGCACCAGCGTCGCGAATTGTAAGCCGCCGGCAAGGTCGCCGATGGCAAGGGAGAGGCCATCGCCAATGTCGGGGAGCTGCTGCTGCGACAGAGAACCGATGATCCCGGCCAGGCTGGACCCGCTGCCGGCGCTGAAGCTGGTGCCGCCGGTGGCGATACCGCTGCCCGTGGCGTCCACCGCCCATTGCATTCCCAACTCAGCGGCCTGGTCCATGGAAACCTCGGCGATGGCGGCCTCGATCAGCACTTGGGCGCGGCGCACGTCAAGCTGACGGATCACCCCCTCCAGCTCGGCCTGGACCTTCGGCGGCGCGCTGATCAACAGCGAGTTGGTGGCCTTATGGGCCTGAATGCCGATGGCGCTATCGCCTTTCGCCGCCAGCTTGGTCGTGTCTCCCTCCGGAAGGCTCTTGACGATGCCCTGCAGTACCTTGGCCACCTCCTCAGCCTTGGAGTAGCGCAGGTAGATCACGCGGGTGTCGCCACCGTGCGCGAGCGGGGTATCCAGATGCGCTATGATGGTGCGCAGGCGCAGGCGCGCCGCCTCGTCTCCGCTCATCAGAATGCTGTTGCTGCGCGCGTCGGCGGCAAGCCTTACCGGTGCGAGACCGGTCTCGTCAGTCTCCTGCAGCGACTGCAAGACGCGGACTAACTCGGTCGCAGAGGCATGCTGGAGCCGGATGACCTCCAGCTCGTCACCGCCGGCGCGGTCGATACGCTCCACGATGCGCGAGAGACGCTCAACATTCGCCGCCCGGTCGGAGATGATCAGCATATTGGTGGGCGGGTAGGCACCGAAGTGGCCGGTCTGCGGGATCAGCGGCCGCAGAATGGGCACAAGCTGCGCCACCGGCACATGCTCCACCGGGATCACCCGGGTCACAATTCGATCGTTACCAACATTCGCTGCGCTCGCATCGGTGCCGAGCTGCTTGGCAATGAGCTCCGGCACGATTTTCGTCACGGGCCCGGAAGGTACCGCGGCGAATCCGTGCACCTGCAGTACCGAGAGAAACACCTCGTAGAGCTCGTCGGCCGCCATCGGCCGCGGCGAGATCACCGTCACCTTGGCGCGCACCCGCGGATCCACTACGAAGCGCCGGCCGGTAACCTCGGCAACCGTGTTGATCAACGCCGTAATGTCCGCATCGGTGAGGTTGAGCCGGACGCCCCCGTCCTCGGCGGCCTTCCCCAGCGCCATGGTGGACAATAGCGTCACGCTCAGCACCACGAGCCAGAGACGGCGGTTTGGTTTAATAGTCATCATCACCAGTGCCCGGATATGCCCCTCGTTCAGTTCCACCCCATGCTGGCTTACGCCGTTCGAACTATCCTGGGTAATCCCGGTCAGCCGAAATCGAGAACGATGATCTCCCGGCGACCGTCCCGTAATACGGCTAGGGTGATCCTATTGCCGCTACGCAGGCGTTTGAGTGCCTTAAGCACCGCCCCTTGGCTGGTGAGCGGCGTCTCACCAACCGCCGTGACCAGATCCCCCGGTCGCAGGCCGGCGGCCTCAAAGAGGGCCGGATTGCTCCCCGGCCATACCCGGAAGCCAGTCAGCTCATCACCGTTGCGCACCGGTGTAATCCGCAAGTACTGAGCCAGGGCATCCGGGCGGCTCATAATCCGATCGCGATATTCAGCTAGCGTGTTCGCGGCGCTGACGACAGGCCGGGAAGCCGCCGAATCACGCACCGGCATCGACTGCAGCTGCTTGCGCGGCAGGCGCAGCGCCTCGCGACGGCCATTAGTCAACAAAATGACGCGGTCCGGATAGATGGCCTCCACCGCCGCTCCACCGGGCAGCTTATCGCCCTCTTGATAGAGGCGATCCGCGTCACCGTCCGCGGCGATGATAACCCACGCCCACTCAGGAGATTGCAGCACACCGTGTAAATCGAGGTTGAGACGGGTTTCTGGCACATGGATGATGCGCTCACGCGGCGCTCGGCGCAGTTCAACGCGACCGAAGAGATGCTGATCGGCCACATCGGCAAGCGCCACCGCCGGTTTCGATGCCGGCGTGGCAACAGCGGGAGGCGGCGCATGGTCGGTATCCGTCTGTGGCCACAGCAGCCACGTGATTCTCGCCAGCTCATGGGCGAGCGCGACCGTCAACACCACCACGGTCAGGGCAGCGAGGCGGTTGTTGTTGATGCGGCCCGCTAGCAACCGCCTGATGAACCGATCTAGCACTGGGATCCGCCATCCGGCTCGGCCATAACCTCGAATTAAATACTTATAGTCGTTAATGTCCGCAAAGACTGGGAGCCGTTCGCGATAACTGGCCGCCTTTCAACATAAACGCAGCAAATTGTGCCTTTCGCCAACTTGAACTTCCCTGGTCAATGCTGCCGGCCTTCCAAGCATGGCCTTGGCTTGAGCGCATGGGCGCATGTACGCAGGGCTCGCCGCCAGTATCAATGAGCGGCTCAGGGTCGAAGCCAGCCGCTACACATTCTACAGATTTTGAGCCGCAGGGGGACTGGGGGACTTCGGGGTCAGTTCTCGCGTCGTTGCATTTGCGTAGTCACGGCTCGCTTCGAAAGAATGGCAGCCCGCATGACGGGGGCGCAAACGGCCATAGCGGACGCCGGGCGTTGCCTATCCGTGGGTTACATCGCCGCACGGTTGCTGGCGCGTGAAACGTTGGCTTGTACGGATCAGGATGCCGGCCGCAATGATTATTGCCTGCGCGTAGTGCTGGCGTGGTAGCGCTTGGAGCTGCATCGGTATGTCGGGCGCGCGCGTGGCGACGGCGAGCACAACCGAGGAACCCAGCGCGGGAAAACCGCACGCCGGCGACTGCATGGGGGGCGCCCGATAGCCGGCGTCCCTACCCTGAGAGACAGTTACCGGACATTCACACCTTGAGCATTGGCAGCCT
>JAKDMK010000262.1 GCA_030452365.1 Nitrococcus sp. | reverse complement strand
AGCAGCTCGGCAGCGGCTGATTCGATTCACGTGGGTTCGCTCGATCCTCTGACCGAATTCGTGGCATGGAGAAGCATTGCTCGGAGGCTCGCGCGGGCTCGTTGGCGCGCGCTACGCTAGCCGCGTTCGCCGGCGCAGCGGGTCAAAACCCTAGTCGGGAGCGCGCCGGCGGTGCACAATCAAGCGGTTTGGCCCGCGAATCGGCTTGAGTCGAGCAGCGATTGCGCGGAAGTGATGGGTTTCGCTTCGGCCGGCCGCGAATCATGCGGCAGTCGGCGGGCAGATCCTATCCAGTATCATGTTAGGGTCCATAGCTCCATGTGGTTTGACCGCTTTCGCCGACCCCGTTGGCAGCACCGCAACCCCAAAATCCGCCAAGAGGCCGCAGCGTCTCTGTCCGCCGCCGATTCCGGCGAATATGCCACCTTGACCTCGCTCGCGGTGGACGACCCCTCGCCGGTTGTGCGGGCAACGGCTGTCAAACGGCTCTTCGAGCTGGAGACGCTGCGCCAACGGGCGCAGGAAGACACCGATGCCACCGTGCGCGAGGTCGCCCGGACTCGCTACTGCCGGCTGCTGGCGGAGGGCTGCGAAACGCTTGATTATCCGGCCCGGATGGCTGCGCTGAGTGCTTGTGAGGAGGTCTCCGTGCTGGCATGGGTGGCGCGCCTTGGGCGCGAGGAGGATCTCCGGGTGGCGGCATTGGAGCGGCTCGATGACCCGCTGGTGCTGGAGGAGATCGTCAACGGCGATGCCGGCGCGCGAGTGCGCCGGGTGGCTATCGAGCGCGTTCGTGACGAAGCCGTCCTGGAACGTCTTGAACGCCATCTGCGGCGGACCAATCGCAAGCTTGCCCGCCTGGCGCGTGAGCGCCGGGATGAGCTTCATCGCCGGCACACGCGATTGGAGGCGGTCGCGCGAGAGCGCCTGGCGGTAGTGGCTGCGCTGGAGGCGCTGGCGGAGCATCCCTGGAGCACCGCAATGGCTGCCGAGCGCCAGCGGCTGCTTAACCGCTGGGAAGCCCAGGGCAAAGCGCCGTCGCCCGATCTGCAGCAGCGATTGGCGGCTGCGCTGTATGCGTTGGATCACATTTTGCCGTCCGCGCCGACTCATGAGCTGCAAGCGGATCCTCCCGCGCCAGCAATTTTCGTACAGGTGGAGCACGCAGTGTCGCCCGAGGTCGTGCTCGACGAGATAGACGAGATAATCCTTAGTCGGGGACCCTCGCCAGAGGCCATTGCGGAAGTTCAACGCCTCCTTGCACGTCCATCTGAGCAATCCGCGGTCGAGCCAGCTAGAGGCCCGGCAAAGGCGCGAGCTTGGTTGGATGCCGCGCAGCGTTATCTGTTGGCGCGCCCGGCATTGGAGGCGGCGCTTGCTTGCGGAGAGGGGGCAAATCATGATGCCGTGCGCGCGCTGGAGCAGCGCATCGCTTGGCCGAGCGATTTCCCTAGCCCCGCCTTGGTGCGAGAGGGACGGCGGCTGATCGCCGTGCATGGGAAAAGCGGGCAAGACCGGCGCCAGCAAGAGCGCAATGCGAGTCTTGAGAGACTGCAGCACCAGCTCGACGAGATCGAGGGAGCGCTTGGTGAGGGATATCTGCGACTCGCGCGGCGGCTGTTGCAGCGCGCCGAACAGCTCGCGCAAGGCATTGGGGGATCAATGCCAAGCCCACTCGATCGCCGGCTGCGGCATGCTATGAGCCGCGTCGCGGAGCTACGGGATTGGCGACGGTTCGCGGTGCTGCCCAAACAGGAGGTCCTATGCGATGCCATGGAGGCGCTCGCCGAGGCCAAGGAGCTCACACCACCGGAGCGCGCCCGCCGCGTGCGTGATCTGCAGTCGCAGTGGAAGGCAACCGGGGGTTCCGACTCGACCCAGTCGCGAGCGCTATGGGCGCGGTTCAGCCGTGCCGCTGACCGGGCTTTCGCGTCCTGTCGGGGGTGGTTTGAAGCGGAAGCGCAGCGTCGGCGGATTAATTTGACCGAGCGTGAGCGTATCTGCGCTCAGCTCGCTGAATTTATCGAGCGAGCCGAGTGGGAACTAATCGCCGTCAGTGCCTTGGAGCAGATCCGCTATACAGCGCGGGAGGAGTGGCGGCATTTTGGCCCCGTCGACCGGGAGCAGCTCGGTGCGCTGCGCCAGCGCTTCGAGGCGTTCATGGCGACCTTGACGCGGCATATCGAAGCCAAACGAGCCGCGCATCGCGCGCGCAAAGCCGAACTGGTGGACCAGGCGCGGGTGCTGCTCGATCACGACGATCCTGCGGCGGCTGCCGAGCAGGCGAAACAGCTACAGCAGCAATGGAAGGCGCTTGGGTCAGCGAGCCCGAGCGCCGATCGGGCGCTCTGGAAGGCGTTTCGTGGCGCATGCGACGGTATATTCGCCAACCGCGATGCGCAACGCGCTCGCCGCCGCTCGCGATGGGATCAGCTACTGCAGGAGGCGGAGGAGATCTGCGTGCAATTCGAAGCCCTAGTGGGGGAGAGTGGACCCACTGATGGCGAGGCTCTGCGCAAAGACGCGGCTCGACTACGTTCTGCCTTCCGCTCACTGAGCCTTCCGCATGGGCGGGATGGTCGAACCATGAATGAGCGCTTCGAAGCGGTCAGTGGCGCCCTGAGCGAACGCCTCCAGCAACTCGAGGCGGCGGCGGCGCGGCGCGAGCTCGCCGAGTTGAAGCGCCTGGCCGAGCTGAGCCGAGCCTGGGAGGCTGGCGCGGCTGGACCCATTTCACTTGCAGAGGTTATGGAGCTTCCAGGATGGCTTCTTGAGCCACTGCGACAGCGTTGGGCGGCGGCTGAGGCTGGCAAGCCCAAGGGCGCCGATCCAGAGGCATCACGTCGGATCTGCGTGCGCCTGGAAATCCTTGCCGGGATCGAATCTCCGCCGGCCGATGAAGCACTGCGCCTAGAGCTTCAAGTCAAACGGCTCTCCGAGGGCATGGGCAGCGGCGGCCAGCCATTGCCGCGCCGGGAAGCCCAACTTTTGGCTGCCCAGTGGTATGGCTTGCCAGGGGCTGAGGCGTTGCAGGAGCGAGTGGATGCCGCGTTGGAAAGGCTTTTCTAGCAGGGACAACCCGCGTGCAGCAGATGGAATACAAGGTGTGGCGAGTGAGGCAAAGGGCTGATGTCATCAACGTAGAGGTTGCTTACGCAACCGCGGATGAGCAGGTCATTTTGGCACTGCAAGCAAGACCGGGCATCACGGTCGAGGAGGCGATCCGCCGTTCGGGGATTCAACAGCGCTTTGTCGAAATCGATCTCACGCGGCAGAAGGTTGGAGTCTTCAGTCGGCCGGTTGAATTGACGCAACGGCTGCGCAACAACGATCGAGTGGAGATTTACCGTCCGTTGCGCGCCGATCCCAAGGAGATGCGCCGCCAGCGTGCCAAGCGAGAAGCGCAATAGCAGCACAGAGCGTGAATTATTAGCGCGCGGATAGGCGAGGCCTTTTTTCCGGGCCGCGCCGCAGCGCGCTCTCAGGAGGTAGCGCATAACCTCGGGCGGCTTCCAAGTGGTGGCTTTGGTCGAAGAAGAGCGTTAGTCGATGCTCCACCAACGGTCCGCCGTCGCGGGGGTCGCGCAGGTACACATAATCCCAGCGGTGGGTATGGAACGGGTCCTGAATGGTGGGCGTTCCGAGCAGGAATTCGACCTGTTGCGGTGTCATGCCGGGGCGCAATAGCGCGATCTTCTCCTCGCTGAGCACGGTTCCCTGTTCCAGCGCCGGGCGGTAGACAAAAGGCAGCTGTGATACGGAGCACCCCGAGAGCACTGGAAAAATGGTGTATAATAGCGTTGTCGCTATGAGCGCTGTGCGCATCGGAAGAGCTCCCTGACATCAAGCCGAGGCGCATAATACCGCAGCTATCAACCGTTGCATATGAGTCCGGGAGGTGTTTTTGGAATCGAAAGACCTCAGAAAGGCCGGCCTTAAGGTCACGCTGCCGCGAACGAAGATACTCGAGATGCTGGAGCGAAATCGGCATCAACATATGTCCGCCGAGGATGTTTATCGCAGCCTCTTGGCGTCAGGTGAGGAGATTGGACTCGCCACCGTTTACCGTGTTTTGACGCAGTTCGAATCGGCGGGGCTTGTTCAGCGCCACAACTTCGAGGGCAACCAGGGAGTCTTCGAGCTCAATGAAGGTGGGCACCACGACCACATGGTGTGCATCGAATGCGGCGGAATCGAAGAGTTCATGGACTCGATCATCGAGGAGCGGCAGGAATTGATCGCCCAAGAGCATGACTTCGATCTAACGGCGCATTCAATGATCCTATACGGGCGTTGCCATAAGTGCCGCGGCAAGCGTTGAGCCAAGCGATTGTAACGCAACCGGCACGCTTACCAGCCCGAGCGCGTCGGGGGTGGG
>JAKDMK010000261.1 GCA_030452365.1 Nitrococcus sp. | reverse complement strand
CGAATCGATCAAGCGCCCCGTCTGCTCGGTCCGATCACCTTGCGTGGAGTGCTCGATCTCGATCCCGTCTGGCGCCCCCTGCTACTGGAGCTCACGAAAGTCATCCCCGTGCGTTGGGAGGCCCTGCCGGAGCTCAGGCCACAGTGGGCGCGCAACGGCGCGGGGATCGTTTGGGAGGAGGGCGCGCGGGAGGTTCCGCAAGTGACACGGGTCTCATGTGCCAACCCGCGGCACGCGGCCTTGGAGGCTCTGCGTTGGGCGCGGGGGTTGCTTGCCACCGGTCAGGTCCGGCCGGAGGAGGTCGCGATAGCCGCTCCGACCACGGCTGAATGGGAGGGGCATATCAGCGTCATCGCGGCCGATGCCGAGCTGCCGGTGGCCTTCGCCGGTGGACGCCCGGCGTTGACGAGTGGTGACGGACAGGCGGCCGCCGCGCTGGCGGAGATCCTGCTCAAGGGGCTGAGTCGCGGCCGCGTGCATCGACTACTGAGCTTGATACACGGGCAAACGCCGATGACCGCCCAAATCACGCCGGCGTGGCGGCAAATGGTGCCGAATGACGCGCCGCTGCTGCATCTGCAGCGATGGCGGAGCTGTTTGGCGAGCGCCGGCGCAGACAGCGAAGGGCAGGGCGATGCAGATGGGTTGCTCGCTGTCCTGGAGCAGCTCGATCGCGGTCTCGGCGCAGCGGCTGCAACCGGGGAGCTGCTGCTCGCGGGCCGGGCCTTGGCCATCTGGCGCAAGGCCCTGCGGGATGGGCCGGCGCGGGCGCTTGATGTCACGCGCGCGGGCAGCCGGATCGATGCTGCCCAAGAGCCGGCGGTCGCGAGCCTGTATGGCTCGGCGGCGGATCTCGCGGCCTGCCCAAGGCCTTACGTCTGGCTGCTCGGTTTGACCAGCCGCGGATGGCCGCGCGCACGGCAAGAGGACGCGCTGTTACCCGCCCACGTCGTGGAGCCAACGCTGCTCGATCCCGTTTCCCTGACGGAGCGCGACCGCCGGGATTTTCAGGCGATTTTGCGCACGAGCGCGAAGCAACTGGTCCTTTGCCGGGCGCGCCGCGATGCCGAGGGCCGGGACAACGGCGAGAGCCCGCTGTTGCGCATTATCGCTGCCGCAGGGGAAAAATATCTGCGCCGCGAGCGCGCGCCGGAACACGCCGTCAGTGAATCGGATAGGGTGCTTGCCGGACCGGAGGAGTTCGTGCAACAGCCACGCGCGCGCAGCGCACGCAGTTGTTGGGTCAACTGGCATCTGCCGCGGCTCACCGCCCATGACGGTTTGCTCCGCGCCGATCACCCTGTCCTGCGCCGCGCTCTGCAACGGCCGCTTTCGGCAACACGGCTGCGCGCGCTGGTGCGCGATCCGCTGGGATTTGTGTGGCGGCACGTCCTGGGCTGGGAGGCCCCGGTAGCCGAGAGCGAGCCGCTTGTGCTGGATGCCCAGGTTTATGGCAATCTGGCGCATCGGGTGCTGGAGCGCGCGCTGGTTCGCCTCGAGCAGGAGGGCGGGTTGGCCGGCGCCGTTTGTGAGCGGGTCGCGCATGCCATCGATGCGGCGCTCGCCACCACGGTCGCCGAGTACGAGCTGAACGAACCCGTCCCGCCGCGGATTCTGTGGCGCCGGACACAGCGCGAGATGAGACACTTGGCGATGACCGCGTTGACCTATCAGGAGTCTCCGCTCGCCGGTCAGTGCTCCTTCGCCGAGGTTGCATTCGGCGGGGGTAGTGGCTCAGCAAAGGCCGCTCAGCCGGCGCCGTGGGATGCGGCCGCGACCGTGCGCATTCCGCATACCGATCTCACGATTACCGGCCAAATCGACCGCCTTGATCTCGCCGCTGACCGAAGCGCGGCCCGGGTCACTGACTACAAGACCGGAAAATCGCCCGCGCCGAATAAGCCAATCGTCGTGCGCGGCGGCGCGGAACTGCAGCGCTGCCTTTATGCCTTTGCGGCCCAGGCGTTGCTGGGGCCGCGGCTCGAGGTGGAGGCGCGGTTGCTCTATCCGGGCGCGCCGGCCAAGCTGCTGAGCATGGAAGCACCGCGGGAGCGGCTCGAGGAGATCGCCCAGTATCTCGTTGCCGCACGCGACCACTTGCTGGCGGGTAATGCACTGCCGGGGCCGGGCAGCGCCGAGTTCGAAAGCGATCCCTTGCGCTTCGTCTTGCCGGGCAACGCGAAGGCCGTTTACCTGGAGACGAAGCGCCCGCTTGCCGCCCTGAGACTCGCACCGCTTCCGGAGCTGTGGGAGCTGCCATGAGCGAGTTGATCGACCAACCCCAGCGGCTGCGCGCGCTGACCGCCATCGACTCCACGCTGTTGGTCGAGGCGGGCGCGGGCTCCGGCAAGACGGCGCTTATGGCCGGTCGCATCGTCTACTTGCTGGCACAAGGCATCGAGCCAGGGCGAATCGCCGCGATCACTTTTACCGAATTGGCCGCCGGGCAATTGCTGACCCGCATCCGCGGGTTTGTGGAGCGAGCATTACGCGACGACATGCCGGCCGAGCTGCAAGCGGCCTTTCCCCGCGGCCTAAGCGATGCAGAGAGTGCACGGCTCGCTGCGGCGGGCGAGCGTCTCGGCGCGCTCACCGCCGCCACGATTCACGGGTTCTGTCAGCAACTGGTGCGGGCGTATCCGGTCGAAGCCGATATTGACCCGGGCGCGGCTGTTATGGACGCCCAGGCCGCGGAGCTGGCGTGGCGGGATCTTTTGCATGGGTTTCTCAGAGAAAGTCTCGATGCGGCGGGCGAGGGCAGCCCGCTGGTTGCGTTGGTCGAGGCAGCCGGCGCCAATCCGGGCACGGAAATCGAGCGTATCGCGGCGTTTCTGCGCCCCAACAGGACCTCAAGACCCGTTAGCGCCGAGGTCAGCGCGGACATGTTCGAGCGGCTGCGCGCGGCGGTGGCTGCCCTTGCCGGCTGGCTGCGGAAGCGGCCCTTTAGCGAGCCGAGCACGGCGAATTTGGTGACTGAGCTGCACGAGCTGGTGCAAAGCTACCAGAACGCTTTACAACATGGGGCGACCCCGGTCGCGTTGATGGCACTGGCGTTTGATCCCCCGCGCTGCGGCGCCCACACGCAGAAGCTCACCTTTCGCAAGTGGGGACGGCAGGGGAAATGGCAGAGCGCGGCCGTCGCGAACGGTCTCTCGAAATCCGCCGGCACCCGGCTCTCACAGGAGGGAGAGGCGCTGTATGAGGCAGTCGGTGCGGCCTGCGAAGGACTGCAGGGCGCCATCGCTACCGCGGCATTTGCGCAGCTCGCCGAAGCGTTTGCGGCGCTCCTGGCGCGCTATCAAGCCTACAAACGCGAGGCGGCCTTGCTGGACTTCGATGATCTGCTGTTAACGGCCCGCGATCTGCTGCGCGATCCTGCCAATGAGCCGGTACGCGGGGCACTCGCCGAGCGCTACCGGCACATACTGGTGGACGAGTTCCAGGACACCGATCCCATCCAAGTGGAGATCCTCTGGCGCCTGTGCGGGGAGGGCGAGGTTGATAGGCCCTGGCAGGAGCGCTCGCTGCGCCCGGGCGCGCTGTTCTGCGTCGGCGATCCCAAGCAGGCGATCTACCGGTTTCGCGGCGCCGATGTCGGCACCTACGTCGCCGCCCGCGAGCGGCTCAGAGCCGCCGATCCCGGCTGTATTCTTGAGATCACCGCGAACTTCCGCTCCTACCGGCCGATACTCGATTGGGTCAACGAGCGCTTTGCGGCCCCGCTCGGCGCCGCCGATCAACCGGGTTTTCAGCCGCTCGCCGCGACCCGGATGCCGCCCGATGACACCCCGCGCGTCGTCCGCCTTACCGTGGCCGTGGCCGCTGTGGGGGAGAAACCGCGACCGAGCGATTGGCGCGAGGCGGAGGCGCGGCAGGTGGCGGAGCTTTGCCGGCGGTTCATCGGCAGCTACCCGATCCAGCAAGGCCGCCGCCGGCGACCCTGCAGACCGGGTGATATTGCGCTGCTCGCCCCGTCCGGAACCGAGCTCTGGCGCTATGAGCGCGCGCTCGAGGAGCGGGGGATTCCGGTTGCGAGCCAGGCCGGCAAGGGATTTTTCCGGCGCCAGGAAATCCAGGATCTCATCGCTATCACGCGCGTGCTCGCCGAAGCGCGCGACACCGTGGCGCTCGGCGCGCTGCTGCGTGGGCCGCTGGTCGGTCTTACCGAAGAGACGTTGCTCGATATCGTCGAGGGCCTGCCGCCACCAGAGGATCGCGCCGCTGCGGCGCGACTGAACTTGTGGACCGAGCCCGCGGCGGTGAATCACGCGCTCGCCCGCGAGACCATCGAGATCCTCCAAGCGCTGGCGGCGCGCTCGCTCGCGACGACACCGTTTGAGCTACTCTCGCAAGCCGTCGCTGAGCTGCGAGTGCAGCC
>JAKDMK010000260.1 GCA_030452365.1 Nitrococcus sp. | reverse complement strand
CGTTGTGGATCAGCCACTCATTCAACGTTGTCCGGCCTCGCCTTCGCAATGCGCACCGTTGGCCGCGCGGCAGAGAGCGGGCGCGCCATCAAGCTAAGTCCCTGAAAACATACGAGTTTCATGCGTAAGACAACCACCGCGTCAACGCCTGAAGGCAACATAGCCCCGACCAATTCGCATTCGCTTAGTGATGTAATCAGAATGACATGCTCAGGCTAACGGGGCACTACTAGTGTAATAGCCTATAGGCCTATAGCATTCGAATTCCGTTTATCGCCAGGTAGGAACCCACGATGCCTCGTTCATGGTACCTGTTCGTACAGATTATCAGCGTGTCTCTGCTCGTTGCTTGCGGGGTTTGCCGCAGTGCAAGCCTAGTCGGTGGATATGGTGAATATAAGGAGGTCCAATGCCACCTGCAGCAGCGGATCGAACAAGCCTCGGCGGGCGACATCATCAACGGCGCGGGGTGCGTCGAGCGCAGCGCCGTGAAGCTGCAAAAGCGCCTCACATTGCAGAATTTGACCATTAAGGGCTCCGATGACTGGAGCGGAGACTTCACTGCGGTCGGTGGCAACTACCAATCGAGGCGTACGGTGCCGGAGTTTGAGGAGCCGAGCGATACAGACGATTGGGATAATGCGCAGTTATGCGAAACCGCCGACGATGTTATGTGCATAGAGGCGGAGATGGTGTTCGTCAACGGCACATATCTGCGGCAGCTTCCGGATGGGAGTGACCCTGGTGCGGGAGAGTTTGCTCTCGATGAGGAGCGCCGCGTGATACTTGGCTCTGATCCGGGCAACGCCTTGGTGGAAGTTGTAGTACGGCAGATGGGGATTCACATGTATCGCGGCTCCGCCGGAGCCGTTCTAGATAATGTACTCGTTACTCAGGTCGGCAACACGGTAGGGCCACATGGTCTCGGAACCGGACCAGCGATCAAGAACAACGGCCAGGCACTTACAGTTAAAAACTCGGAGGTGTCTTGGGTTCATGGTACGGGAATGTCATGCGGCGGTGGCGTGCGTTGTGAGATCACCGGCACCGAAGTGCACCACGCAGGCGCCGCTGGGATGAATAGCTTTAAAGCGAGGCCACTTATCTTCGATCATAATCGAATTCACCACAATTGCACGTCGCTGCCTGACGTCCACTACAATGATACGTTCACCTGCTCTGGTCTCAAGATCATTGGACAGGCATCAGTTCCTGGATCAGTCACCGATAGCGAATTTTATAAGAACGACCACTCTGGCATTTGGTTGGATGGCCGCGCAAATGAGATAACCATCGCCAATAACCGCATCCACCACAATGAAGAGCGAGGGATCGAGATCGAGAATTCGTCCGACGTTACTATTCGAGACAACGTGCTGTTCGCAAATGGCTGGGTCGGAACAACATCCGCCGCGTTCAACTCGGGCGGCATCTATATTCTCGACGGGGCAGATGTGAAGATCTATCGCAACGTCATGGCGTGGAACCGAGACGGCTTTGCGTACATCGGCGGGGAGCGTCGCGATCGGAACACGGGTATCGAGATGTACGACAATGACATCATTGTTGGCGGCACCGATGCAGGCAATCAAATCCTCACCGGTTGGCTCTTGAGAGGCGATGAGCTCGGCGGAAACATCGCTCATGACAACCGCTACTACTACGGAGGACAGAAGGACGACAGTGCCAAGAACAAGTTTCAGTGGGACAGGGCAAAGTACGCGAGCCTTGCCGAGTTCAATTCCACCCCTGGCGAGGAGAACAGCCACTGGCTCAGTAACGACGAGGTCCGCCGCCTTTTGTCCGCAAATAAACTGCCGACAAAGTCCCCTTAGTCCGGAATCTACGTTATCTCATACAACCAGTGTATGACGGCAGGTGTGACACACAGGGACAGCTGCCGTCGCTCCGCAACGACAGCCCGGCCACTCATTGAGAAATACCATGGGGAGGGATATTTGCGCCGAACGCCATAATCTGCGTATTTGAGTGTCGTTGAATGACATCGCGCCGTCGGCATTCCTGATTTCGTACAAAGCGCAGACATCTTTCCGGAGCCGGCAGGGCACCCTCCGATGTTTCCTCGCGCTGCAGACTCAACGCAATCGGCCATGCTTGTCCGAATAGCGATACGCATCATGCGGGCAACTTAATAAACGACTGAATTCATGTTGTTTTATCGAGAAACACTTAGTGTGGCTGCGGATGATAAGTAATCAAGTCGGCATCTGATCCACTCATGCAACGAATGATACCCGTACTCGGGCACATGGATTACTTGGTATAGGTATTGCCTACCTAATGCTTAAGTTGCAGCCGCGGCCGGCGGAGATCTCGACGCCCTATTCGCCGAGCTGCTCGCGCAGTAGCGTCTGAATATTGGCAAATCTCCAGCAGAAATAACAACACCGCCGGGGTGACCTCCTCCAGCGGGAAGAGCGTGATGCGAGAATCCGGCGAGGGCTCCTCGTGCCCAGGCTTCGCATGCCAAGCACAATCGGCGAAGTGTGTCCCCGCCGCGCGCCCCATCCGGCTTTCGTGCCCGGAGTCAACGAGGAGGTACATGACACGTTCAGAATAACCGAGCACGTAGCTACTCGCCCCCCTTCCGCGCAGGATACCTTTTCGGTACCGTCATTCTGCGCGGAGCCGTCAGGCGGAGTCGCAGAATCTGGTCGCTGGATCCTGCGACGCTGCTTCGCTGCGCGCAGGATGACGAGGGGTGAGTAGTTACCCGAGCACTACCAATTTAAAAGACTAGAGCACGCGATTTCGTTTTATTGCCTTTTTCTGGGGGATCCCATTATGACTCGTTCATGTTACGTATTCGTGCACATGTTCACCCTCTCTCTGATTGTTGCTTGCAGTGTTTGCCATGGAGAGGTCCCATGCAACCTGCAGCAGCGGATCGACCAGGCCTCGGCGGGCGACATCATAAACGGCGCGGGGTGCGTCGAGCGCAGCGCCGTAACGCTGCGCACGCGCCTCACGTTGAGGGACTTGACGATCAAGGGCTCCGATGACTGGAGCGGCGATTTCACTGCAATCGGTAGTGGCAACTACCGTTC
Organism: Nitrococcus sp.; assembly: GCA_030452365.1. Classification (GTDB taxonomy): domain Bacteria; phylum Pseudomonadota; class Gammaproteobacteria; order Nitrococcales; family Nitrococcaceae; genus Nitrococcus. The sequence goes on along the minus strand of JAKDMK010000260.1, from coordinate 1,321 downwards.
GAGCCGCAACGTGCCAGCGTTCGATGAGCCGAGCACGACTGACGACTCGAACAATAGGCAGCTATGTGAGACCGCCAACGATGCTATGTGCCGTGAGGCGGAAATGGTGTTCGTCAATGGCACATACTTGAGTCAGGTGCCTAACGGCAGCGATCCAGGACCGGGTGAGTTTGCCATGGATAGCCAGCGTCGTGTGGTACTTGGTACTGATCCTGGTAATGCCTTGGTGGAGGTAGTCGTTCGACAGACTGCGCTTGAGTTGCTTAATGGCTCCGCCGCAAGCGTGCTCGACAATGTAGTCGCTACTCAGGTCGGCAACACGGTAGGGCAACAGGGTTCCGGAACCGGGCCGGCGGTCAAGAACAACGGCCGGGCGCTGACGATCAAAGACTCCGAGGTGTCTTGGGTCCATGGTTCGGGCATCACCTGCGGGGGTGGCGTGCATTGTGCGATCACCGGCACCGAAGTGCACCACGCGGGCGCCGCTGGAGTCATTACCAGTAGGAGCCCGCTTGACTTCGACCATAACCGGATTCACCACAACTGCTCGTCGCTACCCGATGTCCACTACAATTCTACGTTCACCTGCTCCGGCATAAAGATCCATGGAGCCTCATCGGGCGCGCGGACGGTAACCAACAGTGAGTTCTACAGTAACGATCACTCCGGGGTTTGGTTGGACGGTGGGGCGAACAACGTGTCGATCGCCAATAACCGTATCCACCACAACGACGAGCAAGGCATTCATATCGAGATCTCGTCCGACGTTACTATCCGCGACAACGCGCTGTACGAAAACGGCTGGGTCGGGACGCCATCCACTGCGTTGAACTCGAGCGCAGTCTATGTGCACGACTCGGCGCACGTAGAGATCGCTGGCAATGTCATGGCGTGGAACCGAGACGGCTTTGCGTACATCGGCGGCACGCGTCGCGGGCAGAACATTGGTATCGAGATGTACGACAACGACATCATTGCTGGCGGCACCGATACAGGAAAACAGCTCCTAACCGCTTGGCTGGTACAAGGCGATAACCTCGGCAGCAACATCGCTCATGGCAACCGCTACTACTACGCAGGACAACAGGACAGCAGTGCTAATAAGAAGTTTCAGTGGGACAAGACACAGTACAGCGGCCTTGCCACCTTCAACTCCACACCTGGCGAAGAAGACAGCTACTGGCTCACTGATGGCGAGGTCAACAGCATCTTGTCCGCAAATGACATACCTGGAGCCCCATGAGTTGACTGCAGCCCAACAGGCTTTACCCTAGCGTTGCATAAACTTTGATGATTTAGGCAGTGGCCTTGAGCGCATCGA
>JAKDMK010000259.1 GCA_030452365.1 Nitrococcus sp. | reverse complement strand
TCTCGGTCGGGATCAGCGCGCGGCAGCTGGCCGAACTGGCGAGCGACACGCTGGCCGAGTGCGCGGGCCAGCCGGGCGCGCTGGCGCTGCTGAGCATAGGAAGTATAAACGCCCTTTTCGGGAACGAATGTTGCCATTCGGGGTAAGCGAGAGCCGTTCTTCTGACACCGCGGGTCTTGAGATATACCGGCACAGCCGCCTGGCTTCTTGCGCTCATGGCGGCCGGCCGCCACGCCGGCATGTAGCGAGAAGCCATAGGCTTTGCCGGCGGCATCGCCGAACGGCTCCTCCGGCTCGCAGGCCGACCACGTTCGCAGGGTAAACACCTTGCGCCCCGCCTGTGGTCCTAGCGCGATCCGGTAGGTGATGGAGTGTCCCATAAGCTGGCTCAGTGGATCATCGTCTACGGCATCCTCGGCCAGATAGCTGTTCTCGACGTCGGCTTCCAGCAGGCCTTTGCGCTCAAGAAAACGCCCGACGCGCGTCGCGATGGCCTGTACCAGTTGTGTCAATTCCTGATTGCTCGGCGCCTTGACCCGGCGGAACCGGGGTAGGCTATCGGGACCGTCGACGTACATCCCATCGAGAAACAGCATGTGGAAGTGGATATTCAAGTTCAGCGCGCTACCGAAACGCTGACAAATCGGCAGGACAGCCGATTTGGACGACCGAAGGTCGCCCGAAGGGGCGGGCACAGGGATGTGCCCGATCAACCCGTGTGACTGCTCCCGTCTGGGCTGTTTTCTTCGTGGCGCCTGCCTTCTTGGCCAAGTGCGTGGCAATGGCGCGATAGACGATGCCGAGCACTTGGCCCATGATCGCCGGACGACGCTCGCCATCCTTGTTCAACCGCATCCAGTCGATCGCGAAGCGTTGCGCGTCATACAGTCCGCCGTTGACGCCCTGCAACGAGCCACGATGGACAATCCCGCTGTTACAACACCCATTCACCGCGACCCAGCGATCGCCGCGCAGCGGCGGCTGTAGTATGGGTAGCGGGGCACGGCTGATGTCGATCTTCGCGGCGGCGAATTCCATCGGTGCGGCGGCAGCCTGCGGCCCGGGGTTCGGCGCGGCCATGAGATGGAACCGGTGGGTGATCGCGTGCGGTACCGCGTCGGGCTTGAACGCGAGTTCGACGTACAGCAGGCGGCTTTGGTTGAACGGGATCGTCGCGGCATCGGCGGGCGCCGGTTGCAGAGTACGAATGCGGTCGAGCAACGCGGGGCCCGACCATGATGCCAGCACGTGTTCCGGTGCCGCGGCATCGAGTACGTCGACCCGTTGCAGCGTTGCCGTCGCGTGCTTGGTGTTGGTCAACACAAGCTCGTACACGACGTACGCCATGCCGTCGGTGCCCGTCACCGCGACGTGGTGTTCGCCGATCGGTGTCACCACCACCGGCGTGAACACGTCGTTAGCAGGCGCGGGAGCATCGCCCGCCGTCGCGCCTTGCGCGTTACCAGTGGCGCACGCCGCGGCGACCAGCACGAGGAACATTGCCAATCGAACCGGGATGACAATACCCATCATCCGTCTCCCTTTGTTGATTTTTTACGCGTGGCCCCTTGCATGGCCGAATACATCGTCCAGCCAGTCGAACATACGCTGGCGCAGCAGCGAGTGCGCAATCATCGCGCAGTGGCCATCGGCACCCTCGCTGGCGAGAAAACGGACCAATGTCTTCAGACAGTTGAGCAGGTAGCCATTATACTCCGCGCGCGCCAAGCTCAAACCCAAAGCAGCCACCTCGGCCCGCATGAAGCAACTCGAAACCGAACTGAATCGGGTTAAAGCCTACTTACAGGATCCACGAGTCAAGTAGGCTGCATATTGTTTTTTTGAAGCCGGAGCAATACAGTGTCATTTGTAGTCAGCTGCCCTATGGACCGCAGACGCCCGGCGATTTTGGGACATTCCATGAAAGCGCCCATTCCCGACATCAGCCATGACCTGTTCGACCTTTCCGGCTATTGCAGCATCGTCACCGGGGCTAGCGTGGGAATTGGCCTCACCATTTCCGAAGCGCTGGCCCGACGGGGATCGGACCTGGTGCTCGTCGGCCGGAACCAGGAACGTCTCGAAGTGGCTGCCGGCAAGGTACGCGAGATCGGCCGGCGTGTGGCAACGGTTACGATCGATGTCGCAGATGCGACAGCTCCCTCACGAATCGTCGCGGCAGCGCTGAGCCTCGCCGACCGCATCGATGTATTGGTTAACAACGCGGGCTTCATGACGTTCTCGAATCCACTGGACGTCGACGACCAAGTGTGGGACGAAATTTTCAGCGTGAATGTGCGTGCCCCGATGCGGATCACGCGCGCCCTGCTTCCGGTGATGATCAAGGCAAAACGTGGCAGCATCATCAACATCGGCAGCTCGTGGTCGTCGAGGGCTTCGGCCTTCAACCAGGATGGAGGCGGCGTCGACTATTGCTCGTCGAAGGCTGCCCTGCAGGCGCTGACACGCGCGACAGCGCAAGACGTTGCACCCGATAACATCCGCGTCAATGCCATCGCGCCTGGGGCCGTGGACACACCCATGCACGCCGCTCACCGCACGCTGCTATTCGAGTTCGAGAAATACATCCCGCTCGGGCGCATTCAGGTGGCCGAGGATCTCGCTGGCACCGTAATCTTCCTGGCATCGGACGCCAGCGGTTACATCACTGGCCAGACACTCCATGTCAATGGCGGGTTGCTCATGGTGGATTGATTGCTGCAGCCCAGCCGAAATGGTGTCAGGGACTGCGGTTTCTCCACGACTTCATGGTGTCTCGACCGCGTCTGTTCAAGCGGCCTCCGGTGGCAGCGTTCGCAGGCGTTCCAGTCATTAGCACGACCGCCCCTCGACCACGACCTAACCAATACTTCGCGTCGGACGCGCATCGTGGAATCGAGCTTTCGTGTGGTCTTGACGGGCGATTAGGCGTAGCCGTAACCGGCCAGCCGGTACGCGTAGGCTAGACAGGCCAGAATGTCCTCACGTTCAAGCCAAGGATAGCCCTCCAGAATGGTGTCATGTCATCCCCGGCCGCAAGCATCCCTAGCACATGTTCAACGGCAAGGTGCCGCCGCCGAATGTCCGCTGATACAGCCCCAGCAGCGCTTTCTGATCCGCAGCAATGCTGTCCCTCAGTTCTTCAACGAACTGAATCCGCTGCTCGATAGGCCGATCACGCCATGTTGGGTTCATGGCTACCCCGTTTAGCGCTACATTACCGTGACCGCCAGCTGCTGGGAAACAAAAGGAATAACGGTCACCCACTAAGCCCCACCCTCTCTGCCTCAACGCAGGCCTGTTCGCCCTCAGCAGGCGCTGAACCTCAAAAAGCTATTTTCATAGGATCGGGTCACTCGGAACCGGGCTTGTCCAACAAACGGTTCAGATCGCGGCTCGAAGACTCGCGCGATCTAACCTCATTCGTTAGACAACACATGCTTGGCACCAATAACTAACAAATCGAATACCCGCCATCAATTGGCAAAGTGACGCCAGTAATGAAATCGGCAGCGGCAGATGCGAGGAATACTGCCGCACCGGCCATTTCGTCCGCCTCACCCCAACGAGCGGCCGGTGTGCGCGCGAGAATCATCTTGTTGAACTCCGCAAAATCCGGGTTTTCCCGCGCCATTGCGGTCATCTCGGTGGCGATCCAGCCCGGTGCTAACGCATTGACCTGAATGTTGTGCGGAGCGAGCTCGACGGCCATCGCTTTGGTCAGTTGTACGATGCCACCTTTGGCTGCACCGTAGGACGGCAGCATGCCAGCGCCAAAATATGAATACATGCTGGCCAAGTTGATGATCTTTCCTTGCTTGCGCTTGAGCATCGATGCGGATGCCAATTTCGAAAGCAGGAATGTGGCATCGAGGTGCGTGGCCAAGGTCGTGTCCCAGACCTCGGACGATTCGTTGAGTATGCCTCCGGTGACGGTCACGACTCCTGCGTTGTTTACAAGAATGTCGATACCGCCTAACGCAGCTTCAACCGCGGCGATTGCGCCGGGCAGCGTTTCGCGCTTTGTGACGTCTAGATGCAACGCTATTGCCGGAACGCCAATGGCCTTCAACTCGGCAAGCACCTGACTGTTCTTCTCTTCGTTTCGAGAAAGCACAGCAATCGCTGCGCCGGCGCGGGCCATGCCAAGCGCAATCGAGCGCCCGATTCCGCGGTTTCCGCCGGTAATGGCGGCAACACGGCCGCTTAGTGCAAAGGGGGAGTTTGTGCTGGACATTCGCTGCTCCGGTTGTTGTGGTGTCTAACGCTCAAGCTCACCTGCCGCTGTGGAGCTGGCGACGATAGGAGCCAGTGAAACAGCGGTCAGGTGCAGCGCTTTGTTGGGCCGAGCGCCGATCATAGCCGGACAAGCGCACCGACGAATACCAAAA
>JAKDMK010000258.1 GCA_030452365.1 Nitrococcus sp. | reverse complement strand
GCATTTCATCCTCCAATTATAATAAATGTGGCTTTTTCAGTAAAGGCATTAGTAGACTGCAGCTTTATCCGCCAAGGCAACTTGCCAAGTGCCATGATATCCATCCTTGCAAAGTGCGAGCGGAAGCTAGAATACATATCAGCCCGTCCAGCGTGACTCAAGAGGCCCGCCAACTTCAGCAGCTTATCGGCCGGCGTGGGGTACGCAAAGCTGATTCGGAGGTAGCGGATGCACGGCGCCGAATAGCCGGCTCCAATGCTCGGCGAAAATACTCTTGATGCCTGCTGCAAGCCAGTGTCTCGCTGCTGCTGGGAGCCAATCCACTCTCCGCCAATTTTAAGTCGAAACGTCGATAATCGACAGACGGCAATGGCGGGGCGCGATGCCGATCCCGGCATCCGCCTAGATGCCTTCATCGTCCGCGCCACGGTGAACGAGTTGCGCCGTTGCTCGACGAATACCATACTCCAACTGTTCGGCGTTTCGCGTGCCGTTCGAATCGTACCACCCAGCGATTCCACAGTTCAGCTTGTCCCCGTCGCACGCGCATAGACTTGCGCGTACTGTTGCGCTACCGCAGACAAAGCGTAGCGATCGAGAATTCGCTGTCGAGCCCGCTGACCCAGAGCTTCGCGGCCTTGGCGCCCGCACTCGATCAGTGTGCGCCAAGCGGACGCCAGCGCGTCAGCATCGCCGGCTGGCACCACAAGCCCCGTGTCGCCGATGATTTTACGGGTATCGCCAAGATCCGTGCCCACGCACGGGACCGCACAAGCCATTGCCTCCCCAATAGCATTCGAAAATGCTTCGCCCCAAGCGGAAGCAGAAGAAGCAATATCCAGCGCGGCTGTCAATCGCGGAACATCACAGCGATCCCCCAACAGGTGTATGCGATCGCGGAAATCGCTTTTTTGCATCAAGCTTGCAAATATCGGCTCCTCTGGGGTCACGCCGTTGCCGGCTAGCAGGAAATGAACATCCGGATGGTTTTGTGTCAGGTACCCTGCTGCCCCGAAAAAATTGCCATGATCTTTCATTGGATGAAACCTGGCAATAAGGCCAATTAGTATGGAGTGTTGCGGAATACTCAACTCCGCACGAACATCTCGCCGCGCTTTGCAGTCAGGTTTGAAGATATCGGTGCTAAAGCCGTTTGGAATTAGGAGACTCTTATACCGGCAGTAACCAAAAGCCTCGTGTTGCTGGGTGCTAGTCTCGGAATTGTAGAGGATCAAGTGGGCTCGATTCGAAAAGTACTTGCCGCCATGAATTACAAGCCTCGTCATCGGCTTCTCCGCTTGTAGAGAGTAAAGCGAATGCCGGATGCTCCAAAGTACTGGGGGCCTATGTCTTCTTCCGGTCGCCGCCATAGTTGCGGCCAAATTGCCATGATACATCCATCCATGGATTACATCAGGGTGCTCCGTACGTGCTACTCGACGAAGCTGCGACAATGCGAGAAGGGACGGCCTGCTCGGCCGAAGGCCAAGGCAGTATACGCGCACGCCGACATCCGCTAAGTAGGCCGCGACAGGGGTCTCCTCCCCGAGCGCAACTACAACGTGTTCATAGGTTGGGGCTCGCAGCGCAGTCACTAGACGTACGAGCATCGTTTCTGCACCGCCACTAGTAAGCCCGGTAATCACATGCAGCACTTTCAACAGACAATATCCTTCGACGGCTATAAATGTTCTCTATGCGTCGTGCCGGCACGCCATACATATCAATCGCACCTCTAAAAGAGGTGTTCACAAAATAATGCTAATAACTTAATAACACATGAAAAACGACAAATGTCGCGCCTAGCTGGCACAAGCGGCCCCAACAATAAAGCTGCATTTCCAGTATGGAACCGCTTTTCCAAACCGCTAAGTAAATCCATTCTGTAATAAAACACGTGGCCGTTTTTAGGTGCGGCCCACAGCCCCTTCTGCTACAATGAAGGCCAAGATCAGAAGAATCCCGGGCTGATCCAAGAGATTGTGCGAGAAAAAGCTAGCCACCGCGATTTGCAGCGTTAGCGCTCGCCCACTCTCCACGCCAGCAGACCATAGTAAAGACATCAACAAGAGGTAGAGAAAAAGCCCGGCAACACCGCCTTCTACCAGAAACAGTAGGTACATATTCTGAGGTCCGGCCGGAAAACGCCATTCGCGGGTATAGCCTAAGCCATACCCGAGCCATGGATGCCGCGCGGCCGCCGCCAGCGACACATAAACCGCTTGCTCGCGTAGATCGGCTGTGTAACCGGATAATGAAGTAGCGGTCCCAATACCAAGGCGCGCCGCTGTAACGGGCGTTAGGTAACTATTCAAACCGGTTTCCGCCACTATATTGCCGATATTACCAGAGAACAGACCCAAAGTGACGCCTCCGGCCATCACTATGGCGAAAATACACGCCAACCGGAAGTCGCGTGCCTTGCTGAGTTGGCCATCCCAGGCCAGCCAAATTACTGCAATTCCCCAGGCGATCCACGCTTCACGGCTGAAGCTGACAACCACTCCCACTCCACAGAACAAGACATAGGGCCACCGTAGCCGGTACGGCGTCCGCGCCGCACCGGCTGCCATCGCCATCGCAATGAAGTTGCCAGCTAAATTGGGATTAGCGTACAAACCCGCCGCCCGGCCTGGGTCTTCAGAGAATGTCGGGATAAAAAAGTCCCACAAATTCATCGCGGCCCCGACTATAGCTAGGACGGCGAATATAGCCGATGCGATGCGCAGACGCCGATATTCTGCCATCAAGGCCACAAAAACCGCTGTAAACAGCACCATTTCGCCCAGCGTTATAAGAGTTTGTACCACCACGGGGCGTTGTGTCGAGCGCAGGAATTCAAAACCACCATAGATAAGGTAGGCTCCGAGCCAGACATACAGCAGTGCCACGTATCGATTTGCGGCTGGAATCAATGAACGATGATCTGCAGAACAATAAAGCGCATACATGAAAGCTGTTCCGTACAGCAGAAAGTATGAGTACAGTGGCTTTACTCCACCTATCTCGAAGCTATACAAATAAGCATAGCTACCAAACCAAAGCAAAAACAATGCGGTCACTGCATCTATGAGCTTTAGCCTAGTATTGCGTGTCACAGACATTTCATTGCCTGGCTCGTGGCGTCCACCATGCGTTTGACCGAAAAACGCTCCACGACGCGCATCCGAGCTTGCGCGCCTGATTGCGCTCTTCCGTCAGGGCCAAGATGCAGCAGGCTCACGAGCGCCTGGCCCAATGCGCTTGGATCGCGCGGCGGCACCACCCAACCCGTATCGCCAACGATAGCAGCCGAATCGCCGACATCCGTCACGACACATGCACGACCGCACGCCATCGCTTCGGCTACTACATTAGAAAACCCCTCGCCCCAAGAAGAAGAGCATGCGATGTCCAAGGCGCTGTAGACTGCCGCCATGTCGTCACGAGCGCCCGCCCAGATCAGGCGATCATCGAGCCCCAAAGTCAACGCCTCTCGGCGTAGCGTGTTGGTGTATTCGGGAGGGCCATCGCCCACGCAGACGAACCGGCAATGACCGTTGTTTCGGGAGACTACCGAAGCTGCCTGAAGAAATGTCGAATGACCCTTTATGGGGTCCAAGCGCGCCACAAGACCAACTAGCACCACCTCGGCAGCTATGCCCCATGTCGTGCGCAATCGTAGCCTCCCTTCGGCATCGAAATGGAAACGCTCGGTATCGATACCGTTTGGAATCACGCGCATCGTTGACACCGGAAATCCCTGCGCGATCCAGAACCGCGCCCCCGACTCAGAATTCACAATCGTCATGTGGGCGAAGCAAGCGCATTGCCGTTCCAACCAAACCGATACCTTTGTCAATCGATCATAATACGTCAAATCCTTATACGAGTCGCGCACGCCCCAAATTACACGCATCCTTCGAAAAAAAATAAGCATAAAAACGGAAAGAAGGTTTGGTATCCCCAAATAGCCGTGCAAAATTTCGGGCCGTTCCGTCCAGAGCAAGCACGCAGTCCGCCACATGAACTGCACCACATCCCAACGACCGCGCTTGCCGAGATCGTATACTGGAATCCCTACTTCGTCCAATTCGTGCTGGAGCGGACCACCGGCGTAAAAGCATGCCACCGCTACCGGCCAACCGCGCTCTTTAAGAGCCAGCAACAGCGTCACAAGTTGCCGCTCCGCACCCCCACGGTCGAAAGAACGAACCAAAAACATTACACGCAATGCCGAATCGATTTGTACCACGTCGACTTCCCATTAAATTTAGATATCATAGCTTATAGCGGTAACGCCACATGGATGGAAAAGATAACAGATAGAGGCCTTTTTGTGCAGCGACACCTAACTGGTGTCCGCCAAATATCATCGATCACAATCCAATCTATTGGCCGCATTCGCGTGCGA